>JAITFT010000098.1 GCA_031281155.1 Candidatus Fibrimonadaceae bacterium | reverse complement strand
AGAGATTTGGGAATGGATTCGCCAGGGTTAACTAAAAATCTGCCCAGAAGCAGGTCAAAACGCCTTGAAAGGCGTTTGTCGGTATTGTCAAGACTAACGCTGTGTTGATGAAGCAATGGATGCATGGTAAATATTCCTCCTTTCAAAAGAAAGTATAGAATATTTAAAGACTAAAAAGATGTGGGTAAAGGGAAGTCCACGGAGGGGAATTTTTGCAATTTCAAAGCCTCGCAGAAAAGCTAGGATTGGCTGTCCCAGTGACGAAAACGGAAGGTTCTAATTTTCTACCTTCCCCCCAATGGAAACCCGTTATAATCACAAAGAAATTGAAAGCAAGTGGCTCGAAAATTGGAATGAACAAGAAAATTTTAAACCCAGCAATATGGGTGCCGAGCATTTCTCCATTGTAATTCCGCCACCGAATGTAACAGGGGCCTTGCACCTTGGGCATGCGCTTAACAATACCATTCAAGATATTCTTATTCGCTACAACAGAAAGCTTGGCAAAAATACGTTGTGGATACCCGGCACAGACCATGCCGGCATTGCAACTCAGGCTGTTGTTGAAAAGCGGCTTTTGCAAGAAGAAAAAAAAACTCGCCACGATTTGGGCAGAGAAGAGTTGGTAAAAAGAATTTGGAAATGGAAAGATGAATACGAAGCTCGCATAACAAACCAGTTGAAATCGCTGGGGGCTAGCTGTGATTGGAGCAAGCAAAGATTTACGCTAGATCCAATTTGCGCAAAGGCGGTTCGCTATGCATTCTTTAATTTGTTCAAAAAAGGATTGATTTACCGAGGAAAACGCTTGGTAAATTGGGATACTCATTTGCGCACCGCCGTTGCAGACGATGAAATTTACCACGAAACGGTTAAGGGGCATTTTTGGACTTTCAAATACCCGCTCGCAGACGGCAGCGGTTATATTCCCGTTGCAACAACCCGCCCCGAAACCATTTTGGGTGATACGGCGGTTGCCGTTCATCCCGAAGACGAACGTTACAAAAAATTTATAGGCAAAACGCTTTTGGTTCCCTTTGTGAACAGGGAAATTCCGGTTATAGCCGATGCCGTTTTGGTGGATATGGATTTTGGAACAGGCTCGGTAAAAGTTACTCCCGCCCACGACCCAAACGATTATGAAACAGGGCTTCGCCACAAGCTCCCAATGCTGAACATATTAAACGAAGACGGCTCATTAAACGAAAATGCCGGTGAATTCAAGGGATTAAAGGGCGAAAAAGCGAGAGCGGCCGTGGTTGAAGGTTTAGAAAAGCAAGGTCTTTTATTAAAAGTAGAAGATCACGAAATGCAAATCGGCAAAAGCGATCGTCCCAAAACCGTAATAGAGCCATATCTAAGTGATCAATGGTTCGTAAAAATGGACGCATTGGCAGAGCGGGCTATGCAGGCGGTAGAAAGCGGCGAAGTAAAATTCACGCCCGCCCGCTATGCGAAAAATTACCTGAATTGGCTAGGCGAAAAACGCGATTGGTGCATAAGCCGCCAATTATGGTGGGGCCACCAAATTCCAATATGGTACGCATCAGCTCGTCCCAATATTAACCGCTCCGATATCCATTGCTGTCAAACAGAAAATGGTGATTGGTTGCTTTGCTCGTTGGAAGAAGATTTAGATGAAAATAGCATTGAAGGTTTGAAATTAGTTAGAGACCCCGATGTTTTAGACACTTGGTTTAGCTCTGCCCTCTGGCCTCACAGCACAATGGGCTGGCCTGGCGAAACAGATGATTTGAAAAATTTTTACCCAACCTCCGTTCTCGTAACAGCGCGCGACATAATTTCGCTTTGGGTTGCCAGAATGGTTATTTTTAGCCAGGAAAATATGGGTGAAATTCCGTTTAGCAATGTTTACATTAACCCCACTATTCTAGATGGTTCAGGCCGCAGAATGAGCAAATCGCACGGCAACGGGGTGGACCCTCTCGATATTATCGAAAAATACGGCGCAGACTCCTTGCGCTTTGTTATGTGCTCGGTATGCACAGAAAACCAAGAGGCAAGACTCCCCGTAAAAAAAGAGAAATTGGAAGACGGCAGAGAAATAAACGTAAGCGAAAAATTCGAAATAGGCCGAAATTTCGGCAATAAATTGTGGAACGCAGCAAGGTTTTTGAAACCTTATATTACCGATATTGGACATGGGACATTGGACATGGGACAAGAAAAATCGGGAAAATCGGAAAATCGGGGGTATCGGGGTTCAGACAATTTAGAAGATAAATGGATTTTGTCGAAATTAAACACTGTTGTTAAAGAAACGCAAGCTGCCCTTGAAAATTATCGGTTTTCTGAGTATGCTTCTTTGATTTATCATTTTGTTTGGGACGATTTGTGCAGTCGATACTTGGAGATTAAGAAAGGCGAGATTTCCAAAGAATCGAGCGCCTTGCTTTCGCATTCGCTTTATACGGTTTTAGATTTGCTGCATCCGATAATGCCGTTTATTACAGAAGAGCTTAATGCAATTCTTTTTCCAAATTCGGAGAGGGTGATTTTGAGAGAATGGCCGAGTGCAGATGAAAGCTTGATTAATGCTGAAATTGAAAAGCAGTTTGAAGAAATTTTTGCCATTGTTGAAGCAATCCGTTCTGTGCGTGGCCGCTATTCCATAGCTCCTGCGCAAAAAATCGCGGCTGTTGTGCATACTGCGGTGAATTTGGAAAGCTGCAAAAGCATGATAACAGATTTAAGCGGTCTTTCGTCTTTTGAATTTGGCGAAAACCTGCCAAAGCCGGCATTTAGCGCAAATGCGGTTATATCTGGCGGCGAGGTCTTTGTTCCCTTGGAAGGAATTTTGAATAAAGAAACCGAAATTGCCCGCTTAAAAAAGGAAATAGAAAAAGCAGAAAGTTTCATTGTTAGCTTAAATAAAAAGCTTTCCAATGAGAACTTTGTAAAAGGCGCTCCCGCTGCCATTATAGAGGGCGAACACCAAAAGTTAGCCACGCAGCGGGATATTGTGGAAAAATGCAAGGCGGCCTTGGAGGAGTTGTTTACATAACAAGGGATCGGGCGCTCTAAAACCAAAAGCTCACTATTCCGGCAATGCCAAAAACCCCAGCACCGATATAAAACCCGTTGCGCATTTTTTCGCTGGCCTTAGCATCGTCTAGCTTTAGCATCGTAGCCAGGGAGCTTGGCTACGAAGCTCGGAACGCCCGGAAGGCGAAGCGGCGGTGCTGGCGGAAAGCGGCATTTGGGGCGGGTGAGGTAGAAAAATTCTATATTACCAGCATGAAAAATATTATCCTCATCACCTTGCTACCCGTATTTGCAATAGCGCAAGACGCTCCGTCACCTCAATCACCGTCAATGTTCGGCGCTTTTTTGCCGTTTTTGCTTATGTTTGTGGTTATGTACATATTCTTTATAATGCCAAAACAAAAAGAAAACAAAAAAATTGAACAAATGCGCACCGCACTGAAAAAAGGCGACAAAGTTTTAACTGTAGCCGGCATTATAGGCACAGTGACTCATGTTGACGACCGCTTTGTAAACATTAAAACAGGCGACACAAAAATTGATTTTGAAAAAGTATCTGTAATCAAACTGCTAGAAGCCGATACCGAGAAACGCGAGGCCGAAAGCAAGTGATTCTCCAGTTAAGCACTTATGGCTCTCCCGCTTTAAGAAAAAAATCCGAGCCCGTTAAAGAAATTACGCCAGAGCTTGTAAAGCTGGCTTGCGATATGCTCGAAACCATGTACGAAGCAAACGGCATAGGCATGGCCGCTCCGCAAATAGGCCAGAATATTCGCCTTGTTGTTATGGACCTTGAAAAAGAAGAAGACGAACGCAAGCCAATTATACTTTTCAACCCCGAAGTTCTTCTCGCAGAAGGCGACAACCCAATAGAGTCAGAAGAAGAAGGCTGCCTTTCCGTGCCAGATATTTGGGCAAAAGTTTCCAGGCCAACCCGAGTGCACTTAACCTACACCAACGAAAAAGGCGAAACCATTGTTCAGCAAAATGTTACAGGCAAGCTAGCCCGCTGCGCACTCCACGAATTGGATCATCTAAACGGCGTTTTATTTGTAGATAAAATTTCCATGGCAGACAAGGCAATGAACGCTTCTAAATTAAAGCGAATGGCGAAAGGGCAGCAGTAAATACGCAGGTCTCCCCTACTGCTCCTCTAATTCTGCGTTATGATACACGTCTTGAACATCTTCGTTGTCTTCTAGTTTTTCGATCATTTTTAGCATTTTTTGGGCATCTTCGCCTTCTAGCTTAACGGTGGTTTCGGGCATGTAGGTTAGTTCGGCGGAGAGCATTTCTATGTTTGCGTTTTCCAAGGCTTTGGTTACGGCTTCGAAGTTTTCCGGAGTGCTTTCTATTTCGTGAACGCCGTCTTCTGTAGCCATGTCGTCTGCGCCGGCATCTAAAACCAAGTCCATAACTTTGTCTTCGGGGTAAGCGGCGGCATCTACAATCACAATTCCTTTTTTCTTGAACGACCAGCTTACCGAGCCTTGCTCGCCCATGTTTCCGCCGTTCTTGTTGAAAATATTTCTTACGTCTGCAACGGAGCGAGTGCGGTTATCGGTTAGGCATTGCACCAAAACTGCGCAACCGCTGGGGCCATAACCCTCGTACATAGGCTCTTCCATATTTGCACCCGAAGTTCCGCCCACGCCTTTGGCTATTGCGCTCTCAATGTTTTTTGAAGGCAAGCTTTGCCCCTTGGCTTTAAGAATAGCGACCCTTAGGCGAGGATTGCCATCGGGGTTTCCGCCGCCCAGTTTTGCGGCAACGGTAATTTCCTTAATGAGCTTGTTCCATGCTGTAGCTCTGCCTACATCGGTTTTTGCTTTTTTGCGTTTAATATTAGCCCACTTTGAATGCCCAGCCATATTCTCTCCTTTTAACCTTGCATTGTTGAGTAATCATCGGAATCTATGGTTTCTTGATTTTTGAAAATCAGAATAACAATAGCAAGCCCCACGCAGGCTTCTGCCGCGGCAACGGCTATAATAAAAACCGGCACAATCTGCCCCGCTACGCTTTGGTAAGCAGGCAGACTTTTAGCAAAACCTATAAAACTTAAATTAGCGGCATTTATTGCAAGCTCCAAGCCTAAAAAAGCAAAGAATATATTTCTTTTTGAAACAACAGTAGCAACGCCAATGCAGAAAAGCACAGCGGCCAAAATTTGAATGTAAAACGGCGAAAGCATTAGAGGGTAATGTAGAAAAATACAAGCCCTGCCAACATAGTTATTTTTAGCGTAATTTGCGAAAGGCGCCATTTCTTCAACAAAGCAAAAAGCACAGATAGTGCCAAACACGGCGCAATTCCAATTAGCAGAGTAGGCTTAAATAAAACTAATTGAGCTAAAATTTGAAATTTGCATATAAAAATAAGAGTAAGGGAAGTTTTTATGCCTAAAAGTATGGGGAAAGTTTTTAAACCACGAACTTTATCGCCCTCCATGTCTTCTATATCTTTGGTTACTTCTCGAACAAAAGTTAGCATAAAGGCAAAAAAAGCAAGGTTTAAAAGCTCTGTTTGCGGCCAGCCGAATTTTATAATTGGAATTATCACAGGCGTTGTTGTGAGCAAGGCAACCACGCAGTTTCCAATCAAAGGCAAACCTTTTAGATAAAGATTGTAGATAAAAGCGAGCGCGCCAACAATGGTGAATAGCAATGCGAACTCAAAGCCTGCCACAAAACCAAGAATTACGGCTAAAAAAAGCCAGGCAAAGGCTGCGGTATTAGCTGTTTTTAAATTTATTTTTCCGCTTGGCAAAGGACGATTCGGACGATTTATTTTATCTATTTCAAAATCTATTATATCGTTGTGCGTATTGGCAAAGGCTACCAAAGAAAATACTCCCAGCGATAACAAAACAATATCGCCATAATTCAAAATGCCAGCGATGAAAAAAGAGTAAACGCAAACACCCGCCGCAAACAAGGCGTTCCAAGCACGAAATAACAGGATAAAACTCACAGCTCTGTTGCCAGAATGGAAATGGGTTTTCTTACAATATTTGGTTTTAGGTGGCTAATTAAAGAAATTTCCGTGAAATTTCCAGGCTTTATGGAAAACATAAGAAGCCCGTGATGGCTCAAAATGGTGAGCCCGCGGCCGGTTAGATCTTCTACGCCTTGAGGAACTGTTTCGCCGGCAACAACGCTCTGCCGCCTTACCTTTTCCAAAACTCTCTGTGTTGTTAAAACGCCACCATAATCTCTAACCGATATTCCGTAATTGCTGGAGTCCATAACCAAATTAACCTGCAATCCCTTGCCTTTTGGAATATCAATTCGGTCTTCAAAATCATAGGCTTTTTTATCGCGGGCATAAGAAGTAACGCCCATAATTCCATAGGCTATGGCATTGGTGACCAGTTCGTGGCAATTTATTATAAATATGTTTCTTACCGTACCTTGAAGGTTTTCCAAAAAATCCGGAAATGAGTTTTCTACGATTTTGCGCATATTCAAATTTCCGAAAATATAGTATCGCTTGCTAAAAATAATTTTATCTTTTTCAAAAAAAGGATCCAAGCTCCAATCGTTTTTGGAAAACCTTTTTAAAATTCCAAGGAACACCGGTTCACTTAAATCATTTAGATGGATTATGTTGCATACGTTGTATTCAAGGGCAAAATCAAAATAATCTATTTCGTTATCTGAAAGAATGATGAATCTGCGTTTTTTAAAATTTATTTTTCTTATTAAACTTCGCAACTCTTGCTCGTTCTCTTTGTTGAGCGAAACAAAGAATAGGCTTTCGTCTTTTATTTCAAAATCGCTTTGCTCAAAATCAATGTCAGCAGGCAAAAGGCCTTTTTTTTCCAAGGTATTTCTTAAATGCACAATTTTTTCTTGTGCAGCAGGCGAACAAAACGCAGTTACTACATTGCAAGCATTTTTCATTTTTCCAATTCCATATATTTAGAGAGGGAATCTTGCCAAGCCGGAACATTTACATTGAAATTTTCTTTGATTTTTGTTTTATCCAAAGCGGACCATATTGGACGTTTCGCAGCACTTTTCCATTCAGAGCTTGAAATCGGCAAGATCGGTATTTCACGTTCAAGAAGTTTTTTTTCTAAAGCCTGTTTTTGGATTTCTTTCGCAAATTCATGCCAGCTGGTTATGCCTTCGCCGGTGCAGTTATAAACGCCAGGCATTTTTGGTTTTTCTGCGATTTTCAGCAAGGCCTCTGCTAGGTCGCGTGTCCAGGTTGGGTTGCCCAGTTGGTCGCTGACAACGGAAATTTGCTCACGTGTTCGCATTAAATTCAGCATTGCCTTAACGAAATTTTTTCCATGAAAGCCATAGAGCCAAGCTGTGCGAACTATCCAATGATTGGGATTTACGCTTGCGAGCAGAGCTTCGCCTTCTGCCTTTGCTTTGCCATAAGCGTTTATGGGATCTATTGGGGCATCTTCTCTTAGCGGGTTTGGGGCTGTGCCGTTTAAAACATAGTCTGTTGAAACGTGTATTACGCCAATGCCTGTTTTCGCTGCCCATTCGCCGAGAATTTTTGGGCCTTTTGTATTTAATTCGTAGTTGAACTCTGGTTCTGTTTCTGCGTTATCTACCGCTGTGTAGGCAGCGCAGTTTATTATGGTGTCTGGTTTATTTTGCGCAATAAACATTGAAACTGTAAAATCATCTGTTATATCAATTTCTTTGTCGCTTTCAAAAACCTCAAATCGCTGCTTTGCAAGGGCGCATAAATCTTGCCCAAGCATACCTTTAGAGCCTGTTATCCAGAGTTTCATTAGGGGTAATGTAGAAATTTTCTGATTTGGTTTCCACGTTTTTCAATAAAACTCTCACTTTGCTAAATGGCAGAGGAATAAAAGTCTTGTCCCAAGACTTTAGCCTGAAAGCACAGGAGTATTTTACATTAACGCTTACTAGCGGAACCGATGCTTTTTCTGCAAGCCATTTTGCGCCAGGCTTTGCCTGCAGCGCAGGGCCTCTAGGGCCGTCTAAAGCCATGCCAGCGGAATTGCCGTTTTTCAATGCTTTTAGCAAATGCTTGATTTCGCTTTGCCCCCTGCTGCTGGAACCTCTGAAAACATTATAGCCCAAGCTTTGGGCCAAATTTGCGAATTTGCTTCCATCTCTGCTTTGGCTAATTAGAACGGCGATGTTCCTGCTCTTAAATGCCGCAAGGCAGGCGGGTAGGTCTTGGTGCCACAAAGCTATAACAGCATTGCCTGGCACAGGCTTTTCGAACCACACTCGCCAAGAAAGTACCAAAAGCTTTAACAGAAAATTTAACATTCGCGTTCAAAAAATAGCACTATGTTTTCCATCAATTCATCGGTTGTAGAATGCGTAAAAAACCAGCCATGCTCGCGCATGCGTTCCGCTTCGCTCTCTACGCGCAGAGCCAGGGTTTCGGGGAAATCGAAATTTAGGGGCAAAATTCGCTCGGAAATTTCTTTCACGAGGCCCCTTTGCCGCTTATCATTACTTCTACGGTTTTTATCTTTAAATTTAAATCTTTTAATGTGCTGCGTTCGCGGATGTATTTGTTGTCTAGACGCATCCATTCATCGAAATCTAAATTGCTGCGACCGCTGGTTTGCCAAATGCAGGTTAAACCAGGCTTTACGGAAAGCCTGATATAATGCCAGGATTCATAGGTTTTGACTTCATCGGGTGTTGGTGGGCGTGGCCCTACCAGGCTCATGTCGCCTTTGAAAACATTGAAGAATTGAGGCAATTCGTCTAAGCTGTGCTTGCGTAAAAAGCTTCCGCCAAATTTCAAAATTCTGGGGTCGTTGTCCATTTTGAATGTAGGTCCTCTTTTTATGCCGTCTGCCTCCTGCTGCTTTCTAAGTTCTTCCTTTTTTTTGTCGGCACCAGGGTACATTGTTCTGAATTTATAGCACTTGAATAATTTGCCGTTCTGCCCTACCCTAATTTGTTTGAAAATAATCGAGGAATCGTAATCCTTGAAGTCTCCTTGCTTTTTTTGCTCGGCCTTCCACCTTAATAAAGCAAACTTAACGCATATAGTGCATATAAGCATAACCCAGGAAAAAATTAACAAACCAAATATACTGCCTGCTATGTCTATAAGCCTTTTGGTAAACCTTACATAAGTTCCCTTGAAAGTTTTTTCATTTATATGCTCAATTGATATACGCTTTATCTTAAAAAAATCGTTCTCCTTATTCCAATTTTTTATAAACCTGTCTTCTTCGTGAAAATGCATTTGAGGTTTGCCGCTGTAAAAATATACCTTGGAATCAAAACTCAAAGCAGAACTTTCCAAACCTATATCCCTTATAAATTCAATCTCTTTAATATCGCTTATTATCTTCGCTTTAATATCTTCCAAAAACTGTAAATCCTTATTGCGATACAAACACCACAAACAACCATCGCCTTGACCAAAAATACCAATATGCTCTTCGGAAAGCAAAGAATGCAAACTCAAATTATTGCGATCGGAAATTTTAAACGGAACTTCAATCCACAAAAAACTCTGACTATTGCGATTGCAACGATAAAGCGTTTCTTTAGCTATCTGCAGAAAATACGTTTTCGGGTAGGCAAGACGCCCTTTAGTGCCCAAAGCCTCGACCATTCCCATGATACCGCGCCCGATTATTTCTCATCTGCATTTATAGCTTCTATCAGCTCATTTAAGATCTTCTCAGCATCTTCATTGGGAATTTGGCAAGTCCCAGCCGCCGCATGACCACCACCGCCATACTTTAGCATAAGCGCACCAATATTTGTTTTGGCTGAACGATCAAAAATGGATTTGCCTGTTGCGAACACCGTATTCTGCATTCTAAGCCCCCACAAAACGTGAATGCTTATATTGGCTTCGGGGAACAATGCATAAACCATAAAGCGGTTGCCAGCCCATATAGTTTTTTCGTTTCTTAAATCTAAAACGGCAATTTTATTGTGCATTTTTGTGCAACGCAAAACCTGCTCTCTAAACTGTTTTTCGTGAGCACGGTAAATTTGCACTCTTTCGTCCACATCTGGGTGCTTTAGTATTTCGTCTATGCTATGCGTTTTGCAATATGCTATAAGCTCCATCATAAGCAAATAGTTGCTTATGCGGAAATCTCTAAAGCGCCCAAGACCCGTGCGGCTATCCATTAAGAAACTGAGCAGTTCCCAGCCCTTAGGATCCAAAACATCTTCTCTGTTGAATTGCGCACTATCGGCTTTATCTACAGCAGAAAGCATTTCCCTATCTACCTTAGGGAAAGTTTCAGCCCCGCCGAGCCAATCGTAAACAACGCGCGCAGCAGAAGGAGCATGGGGATCTACAATGTAGTTATCTGCGCTTACGGCAGCTACCCTCAAAAGCTCACTCTCGTGATGGTCAAAAACATAAGCGCAAACCGGCTGATAGGGTAAATTTGTTGTTATGTCCCTTTCCGAAAGCTCAATTACGCCATCTTGCATATCTTTTGGGTGAACAAATTTTATATCATCCACAAGATCCAGTTCCGTTAAAAGCATACCGCAAACAAGCCCGTCGAAATCGGACCTTGTAACCAGGCGGTATTTTTTTCCTTGCATTTTTGCTAAATTCGCATTCATATCAGTTCTCCGTTTTCATGAATATACAAAAAAATCTCACTTCTTTATCCATTCCCTGTTTATATCGGGAATATCTTCTAATAACTTAATCGTATGCGGGCTTTGAGGATTTTGAGTTACCTCTGCTGGGTCTCCGGCTTCCACAATTTTAGCATCGTGCATAATGAAAATTCTATCGCTAACGTAATATGCAAGCCCAATATCGTGAGTGATGAATATAATGGTCATTCCCAACTCAACTTTGAGTTTCATAAGGTAGTCTAGAATATTTGCCCTAACGCAGGCATCAACCATGGATGTAGGCTCGTCTGCTATTAAAACCTTGGGTTTAAGAGCAAATATGCGTGCCAGCAACATTCTCTGCATTTGCCCGCCGCTAAGTTCAAATGGATATTTGCCTTCGATATCGGCAGGCTTAACATTCACAGCTAAAAGAGCTTCGTCAACTCGCTGTTCTATTTCTTGCTTTGAAGGCTTGTTTTTTAGAATGCCAAAAGCATCTTTCAACTGGGCGCGAATGGAAAAAAACTGGTTAAAACAGCCAAAAGGATCTTGAAAAACGCTTTGCACTTCGTTCCAGTGGTCGCGGGTGTTGGTAATTGGCTTGCCTTTGTATAAAAATTCACCGCCATTGGGTTTATAAAGCCCAAGCATGATTTTTGCGAGAACGCTTTTTCCGCAACCCGAACCGCCTACAATAGAAACTATTTCGCCGTCTGCAATATCAAAGGAAACTTCGTTAACTGCACAAACTGTTTTTTTGCCATGCCCAAAAAATTTGCTGATTTTCTTTGCTGAAAAAATATTACTCGACATAATCGCACCTCACTAGTCTTTCGCCTACCATACGCATGCTTTGATTTTTGTGCTTGAACTCACATACTCTTGCATTTGGGCAACGCTCCGCAAAGCGGCAACCTGTTATTGTTTTCGCAAGGCTGGGCGGCGCACCTTCTATTGTGGTGGGCTTTCTGTCTTTTTGCCCGGCATCTGCACTTAGCATTGCACCCATCAAAGCCTTGGTATAAGGATGGCGAGGATCGTGCACCACTTGGGTTGAAGTTCCGCATTCCACAAATTCGCCTGCGTACATAATGGCAATGTTGTGCGCAACATGGCGAAGCAAAGGAAGTTCGTGCGTTATGAATATCATTGTTGAGAAAATGTTCCGCTCAAGCAAATCGAATATCATTTTAATAACCACTTTTTGCGTGGTTACATCGAGAGCAGAGGTTGGTTCATCGGCGATAACAACCTTTGGATTTAGCAAGGTTGAAATTCCTATAACCGAACGCTGACGTTCGCCTGCAGTGAGCTGAATTGGGTAGGAATTCAAAATGCGTTCCGTTTCCATGCCGAATAAATCGAAGCGCTCGCGGAGGCGGGCGTAAACTTCTTTTTCGTTTAGCTTTTTGCTTGCGCTGTGGGCTGCTATAACGTCTAATGCAATGTCTTTGATTTTGCGAGTGGGGTTAAGAGCATTAAATGCACCCTGCGGAATCATTGAAACTTTTTGCGAAAGCACATTCAAACGAACATCTTCGGGAGTGCGGTTCATAAGCGATTCACCGCTCACTAAAACATCACCGCCCGTTGGATAAAGAGGCGGAATGAACAAGCCCATTAAACCATTGACAAGCGTTGACTTACCGCAACCGGACTCGCCCGCTATGCCTAAAATCTCGCCCTGCTTCATTGTAAAGGACACATTGGTAACTGCATGTACTTTTTGCCCAAAACGGGTTAGGTAATGCAAACTCAAATCTTTAACTTCTAATATATCAGCCATCTCAAACCGCCTACTTCCTCAAACGAGGATTAAATACGCCTTCCATAGAATTATTAAGCAAATAAAGCGCAAATACTATCATTGTAATCACTATTGCCGCAGGGAAAATACCCCACCAATAACCATAAGTTATGGCCGAGTTGTTTTTTGCGGTATTTAATATAACGCCAAGCGATGTTGAGCCTTCGCCAATGGGGCCGAGGCCTATCATGCTAATTGCGCTTTCTGAAAGTATGCCGCTTGCAACCTGCATAATAAACACCATAAACACATAAGATGCAAGATAAGGCAAAATATGCTTGAATATGATTTGCAAATTTGTTGCCCCGTTTATGCGAGCAAGGGAAATATGATCGCGCCCTCTCAAACTTGCCGCCTGCGCACGCACGGAACGTGCTGTCCAAGGCCAGGTTGTGAGACCGATTAGAACAGCTATAAGCGTTAGAGAACGACCCTCCGGCCAAGAAGCGCTAACCAAAACCAAAACCACGAATGATGGTATAACTATAAAGAGGTTAGTGAACATGGTTAAAATATCATCAACCAAACCGCCTTTAAAACCGGCGAAAAGCCCTACCAAAGTTCCAATCGTAGTAGCAATTATGCCAGCCATAAACCCAACATAAAGGCTGTTCTGCAAACCCCTCAAAAGCAGGGCTACGTAATCGTGCCCTAAATTATCTGTGCCAAGCCAATACTCGGCAGACGGGCGAGCATAAGACATTCCATTCGGCGAAGCCGTGTAAAGGCTAGGCCCGAGTAGCCCGGCAATCATAGTTATAAGGAACAGGGACATGCCTATGACAAACATGGGTTCTTTAATCAAATTTCTAAGTAATTTCAACACTTTATCACCTCACTTGGCATCCATGGCCAAACTTGCTTTTACTCTTGGATCTAACAAAGCTATTAATATATCAACTGTAAAATTAGCAAGCAGAACGCTGGTTGTAATCAATAAGGTTACGCCTTGGATAACGGGATAATCGTTTGTTTGTATAGCGGTGAGCATAGCCATGCCCAACCCAGGGTAAGAGAAAATCATTTCGGTGATTAAAGCACCGCCCACCATTGCTCCAATGGAAAGCGCAAGGCCGGTAAGCTGCGGAAGCATTGCGTTGCGGAACAGGTAAATTAAAACCCTTGATTCTTTTAAACCGAGCCACTTTGCATACTTAATGTAATCTGTGCCTAATTCATAAATTCCCATTGAACGCATGCCTATGGCTTGGCCGCCCGCTAAAATAAGGAATATGGAAAAGAAAGGCAAAACATAATGATATGCAGCCGAGAGCAAAAAGTCTAGGTAAAAGCCTGGAGTCAATTGAAGCGAATAAGCACCAACAGCGGGGAAAATATCCCAAATTATTCCAAAGAAATAAACAAGCACCATTCCAAACACAAAGAAAGGAATAGAACTCATTAAAAGCGCAAGAGGGAAAATTGCTTTATCGAACACGCCTCTGCGATAAGCCGCAAGCGCACCGAGAAGATTTCCGCAAATCCACCCAAATAGAATGGCAGGAAATTGCAAAGCTATAGTCCAAGGCAAGGCTTGAAGAATTATTTCCTTAACCGGTTTTTTATTTTTGAATGATGTCCCTAAATCACCTTTAAGCACTTGTTTCGAATAATTAAATAACTGCGAAAGCTTCGAAGCTCTAACAGCGTTCCCTTGTTCGTCTCGCACTATTTGGCCTTGTTTGTCTATAACAATCAGGCCAAAACTCTTGCGAAGATTTTCTTCTGTTTGCTTGCGAATTTCAGGGCTGCTAAACGATGACTGCGCCATCATTATATCAACGGGATCGGAGCCTAAACGAGGCAAAAAGAAGTTGAGCGCAATGGCAACTAAAAAGGTAAGAAAATACCATATTGCCCTTTGCAGAACATAACGAACTGTAGGATATTTTTTTAGCATTTATTTAGTAACCGGTTGTAATTTCCAAAGAGTGTTTCTTCCGCTTCCAACCCAAGGCAACTGCGGTGGAGCAAAGGGATTTTTTTCCGTTGGCCAACCAGTCCAATGCTTTGTGCTGAACTGGTAATATTCCTCTGGCAAGTGACAAACTGGTATAACTGGCTGATCGGTTAAGAATATGTTGTTAAGCTCTATATAAGCTGCTTTCAAGGAATCTTTATCGGTCATAAGCGGTATAATGTCTAAAAGCTCATCTACTCTTTTGTTGTAATCTGGAGAGTTTGGATTATTATAGCGACCTTCGTTTTCGTTCATAGAGTTGCCATCACCAACGGGACGCCAGTTACGCGAAGACATAACGGCATTGAAACGATTCCACGGAAGCGATGCGGTAACCGCTACCGGAGGCTTGCGCATTATTATATCGAACTGACCGCTTGGAAGAGCCGGCCAATACTGGCTTCCATCAACAAAACCTTCACGAACATCGATACCAACGGCGCGCAATTGGCTAACCACCAAATTCACAATAGCCTCCCAATCGGACCAACCTGCGGGAGCTCTTATGGAAAGAGTCGGCAGAGTATCGCCATTCGGGCCAATGGAGAACCTGAGCATGCCTCTGTCGTCGAATACTGACCTGTAACCTGCCTCGCTGAGTATTCTTCTAGCATAAGCGGTATCGCCAAGCGGAACGCTGTGAGCATCGACTTCTTCGGCATTGAAGTATTCTTTTTCCAAGCCTTCTGGCATAATCAAGCCGGGCCTCATTGCCGGGGTGTAATTGGAAAGCGCCAAACGGTTAATTGCGGCGTAATCTATGGCGGCAGCCATGGCGCGGCGGAAATTTCTGTCGTTCAGAGGTGCTTTAGTGTTGTTCAAATACAAGAAATGCATTGAGCCGGGCACAAAATAAGGAGGCGCATCGTACCAGGTTCTAACGCCGTCTTTCTTTCTTTCGTTTATGCGAGGAATGAAGTTCATAGAGGCATCGAGAGTGCCTTTTTGCAGGCCAACTGCGAAATGATCGTTGTTTTTATAAATAGGATGAATTATGTACTTTGGCACCGGAAGCGCGCCGCCGTGCAGAACCTTGTTTCCCCAGTAATCATCGCGGCGAGCCAGAATTATGCGCTCGTTATTGTATTGCTCAAGAGTATAGGGACCTGAGACTACAGGCTTGTCGTCGCATTTAATTTTCTTAACGGCTTCGAAATCGTTGTTGTTATCTGTCAAATATTTTTCAAAAACGTGAGCCGGCACTATGCGAATGGCTTGAAGCTGATCTAGGATAGCAAGCGGATTATTGCGTTCTCTTTTATTAACCATGAAAGACACTCTTTCGATGCCGCCATCGATGGTATCTACCTTAATTCCTGAAACAAACTCGCCAACATAAGCGGTTGTAGCTTGCGGAAATCTTTTGCCAAGTTCGTATATGAATTTAACATCGGTTGAGGTTACCGGCACTCCATCGCTCCACCGAGCTTCTGGCTGAATATCAACAACAACGCGCTCGGTATCGAAGGAGACGAGAGTCCCCAGTACAGGCTCGGTTGCTCCGGTAAGGGAGTTATAAGCGGTTAAAGGTTCGTACATTATATTAAAGCGGTCGTTAGCAGGCCAAGCTACCAGCCAAGGCTCTACCAGAGGGTTAAAGGTATTTGGATCTCCCCATTGGGAACCAGCTAGGTAAAGGGTCTCGCTACGAGGATACCCGCCTCTTTCTCTACCACCTTCTCTTTTATCACAAGATGCCAAAACAGCAAAGGATAGCACAAAAACGCCACACGTGATTAACCTTAAAAAATTCATTTACAAACCTCGCAAAGTTGTTATGGGTGGGAATATAGAAAATTTTAACACGAAGTTACAGCAAATAATCCTTGCAATTGTCAAAGGCTTCTAGCACTTCAGGATCAAACTGCGTATCGACACCGCTGAAAATAATTTCGTAAGCCTTTTCCTTAGACATGCCTTTTCTGTAAATTCTATCGCTAACCAAGGCATCGTAAACGTCAATAACCGCCATTAACCTTGCCCAAAATGGAATTTCTTCGCCTTTTTTGCCATTTGGATAGCCTTTGCCATCGAAACGCTCGTGATGGTTCAGAGCAATATCATAAGCGTATTTTAAATAGGAGTGGCTCTCGAACCTTCTCTGCATCTTTTGTATAAGAGTAGCGCCCTTCGCAGGGTGGCTCATCATCTCTAAGCGCTCACTGTCAGTTAGAGGGCCAGGCTTCAGCAAAATCGAATCTCTAACAGCAATTTTTCCTATATCGTGCAAAGGTGCCGCCATTGTTATTAAATTCAACTCATCTCTTGTAAGCTTGCCACTTTCTACAAACTCATCGCCCAGTATGCCTATAAAGGTGGCTGTCCTGGTAACGTGGCCGCCAGTGTTTTCATCTCTGCTTTCCACCGTTTGCGCCATAATCTCAGCCATGCCTTCTTGCATGGATAACATCTCGCGCCTAATCATGCGCATCCAACGAATATCATCGCCATTTGCTTTTATAAGCTGCGATGTTTGGGATAAATTCTTAAAGCGAAATAAAAGCAACTCTCTATCGGTAGGAAGCGAAACATATTCCGTAGCGCCTTGCCTCCTAGCTTGTATTTCTTTTGAAAAATCATCTGCTTCATCAAAAAAAACCAAAGGCAAACGCGACTTTTCCGTTGACGGAATCTTCTCAATATTTGAAACTTCATCTGTAGCTATTATACTTGCCGCTTTAAAATCAGCCGCTTCTTTTGGTTTTGAAAAAATAAATTCATAGGAACCAGAGAGAAGCTTCTCAAAGTCCCGCCATCTTTCAGGCTCTTTAGATATTAATAATATTTTTTCCATAACGAATTAAAATGTTTAATCTAGTAAAAATACTTTTTTTATTAGGAAAAAGGTGAAAAATAATTAATATTCTGAAATTTATTTTTTTTGGTATAATTTCGACCCAGATAAGAAATGCAGACGGCAGGACTCGAACCTGCAGTCTTCTGGTTCGTAGCCAGATGCCTTAATCCAATTTGGCCACGTCTGCTCTTTTAGAATAATTAATTTTTTTCCCCGGCGGCCCCTACTTTCCCTAGCCATTCCGGCTCGGTATCATCGTCGGCCGGCGTCTTAACTTCCGTGTTCGGCATGGGAACGGGTGTTTCCCGCCGCCTCTTGCCGCCGGGGA
>JAITFT010000082.1 GCA_031281155.1 Candidatus Fibrimonadaceae bacterium | reverse complement strand
AGAGATTTGGGAATGGATTCGCCAGGGTTAACTAAAAATCTGCCCAGAAGCAGGTCAAAACGCCTTGAAAGGCGTTTGTCGGTATTGTCAAGACTAACGCTGTGTTGATGAAGCAATGGCTGCATGGTAAATATTCCTCCTTTCAAAAGAAAGTATAGAATATTTAAAGACTAAAAAGATGTGGGTAAAGGGAAGCTCCCTGGAGGGGAATTCCATAGCCAAATTTACTCTGCCACCAAGCATGAATTGCAGGGGGAAATTTTTTGGCAAAAATATCCTTCGCCTAATGGCTCTGTGAAAAATTGCAAAGCGTGGCAAGCAAGAGCGGGGTTTTTAGGGTATAGCTTTTTGTAAAGAGAATTGGCGGTTCTCAATTTTTCCTTTGGGCTTTCATCTGCATTGTAAGCATTCGTTTTAATCAGCCAGCGCCTTGCTCCCGCAGAATGCGGTAGCGGCGCGCCGCCCTTTTTAACCCTAAACAAGAAGTCCAATGCTTTGGGGCGAAGCGGGCTGGTTTTTCCCATATAAAAAATCTCGCCGCAAGAACGCCAAATATCAGATGCCGAATGATTTTTTACCCACAAATCCAAGCGGTTATCGCGCGCGCGGGCAAACCTACCCACACTCCACGCTATGCCCGCTGCCACTGAAGCAAGGCTCCAGCTTCTCAACCTGCACTTGGCAATTACGCTAAAAATTAAATCTTCGCTTGGAGCGGGCAACTCCGCAAGGCTTTTTATGTTTTTCTGCAACTCAACTATAAATTTTTGCAATGGAGCCAAATCTATGCCCTGCTTTAAAGCGCTGGCAAATAATAGCCAATTTACTTGCTCGTTCGGAGAAGCGGCATTGCCGGCTGCTTCCACAAGAGGGTCTTTGATCAAGGAGGCTTTTTCAATCCACTGACTAACGGAATTAGTCATGCAAAAGCCCGAACCTTAAACCCAGCGTTGAAATTTTTATGGAATCTATTTTCAGCTTTTCGCAAATAGAGCGAAGCCAGTAAAGCCCGCAAATAATCACGTCTCCCCTGCCCTGCTCCAGGCCTGGCAAGGCGTTTCTAAGCTCTTTGGATAAATTGCTCAAATGTATTATAACCCGCTCAATATCGCCAACAAAAATGCTCTGCCCTTCTAGGGCATCTATATCAAAAGTTTGCATATCCTTCACTAGCATTCCAAGGGCAACGGCAGTTCCGCCAACAAAATAAGTTTCTTTTTTTGCATAAGGTTTAAAATTCACCTCTTTGAAAAAATCCTTTGCCCATTTTTTATATTCAGGGCCTGGTATTGCGCCCATTTGCTTCGACAATGCAAGCGCTCCAACAGGGAGGCTTAAAAAATGCTTTCCATTGGCGAACTCGGTTGAACCGCCGCCAACATCAACGGTTAAAATCCCTTGACCATAAATTTTTGATACAGCCTTATAAGCAAGCTCGGCTTCTTCTTCGCCGCTTATAACTCTGGGTTTAAGCCAAAGAACTTTTTCAACCGCCTGCAAAATTTCTTCTTGATTTTTCGCCTGCCGCACTGCCTCAGTCATAGCAACAGCTTTTATTTCCGCCCCAAGCGAGTGCGCTATTCCCCTAAACTTTGCCAAAATTTCGCAAAGGCTTTCCAGGCCGTCATCGCCAAGCCTGCAAACCTCAACTTTCTGCACAAGCGCTTTCACGCTACCCTCTTCTTTTTTCGCCACCAAAAGAATTGAACTATGGCTTCCTATATCTATAGACGCCATGTTTGGGAAATATTTTAACATTTGGAGGGAAACTACACTGCCAGCACAGTTTTTTCTGCGGGGGCTAGTATATGCCGGGCGTTCAATACTAGGAGCAACTCTCTGTCTAGCGGGCAAACACCCATTACTATGCCGTCTTTAGAGCGGCGCAGTTCCTTGATTTCCTGGGATACGTTGCACATACTGGCACGGCGATCGACTATGCGGCTTTGCTCCACGGCGATTACATCGCAGACTTCGTCCACCAAAATGCCGAAGGATTCGTCCACGCTGGATTTGAATACCACTACCTTGCTGGTGCCTACGGGCGCATTGTTCTTGTGGCCCTGATCGAAACCGAAGGTTTCGCGAAGATTTACCACTAGAAGGATTTGACCGCGAATGTTTATGTAACCGCAGACATCGGGCGGGGCGTGATAGATTGGGGTTACGTTAGTGTTTTCGTTAACCTCTTTTACATCGAGAATATTAACGCCGAACAAGCGATTTGCCATGCGAAATGTGCACATCTGCATTGTTGAAGTCTGATCTATTTCCATATCTTCGATCATACTTGACCTCCATACCACATACCGTCAACCAAGCACATTAGTTGCTCTATATTGACGAGAACTGTCATTTTCTTTTTGATTAAAGCCGTGCCTTCTACGCCATCGGCCTGATAGCTTTCTTTATTTAGCTTGATTTCATAGTGCCCGCTGTCTATTAGCTTTTCCACTAGCAAGCCATAAGGTTTTTTGGCGCTCTGCGGAATTAACAGGAACATATTTTCGGGCTGATCGCCACGCTGAACATTCAAGCCGTCTTCTAGGCGAACTATGCGGGTGGAAACGTTATCTAGAGTGATGTATTCTTGGGAACCTATGCGCTCTATATTGTTTGTTTCTATTGCCTCTACGCGCCGGACATCTTGCATGGAAACGCCGAATTGCTCGCCGCCGCCGTTTGAGAACAAGAGCAGGGAGCGAAGTTCTGCGCCGTCTTCCATTGAAGATATTTGCTTTTTATCGTTTTTGCCGCCGCTTACGTCGCGTACGTTGTAGTGCCTTGCAAGGCCCATGGCATCGAGGATCATGGCTACTTTGCCATCGCCCAGCACTGTTGCGCCGGAGTATAGCGAAATGCTTTTGACCGCTCTGTGCATGGGCTTAACAACGATTTCTTCGCTGCCGTGAATGCGGTCGATTATTAAGCCAAAGCGAAGATTGCCTGCGCGCAGCACGGCGAAATTTACCGAGCAATGCATTGTGTGCCCGGCTTCTTCGGCTTCTCTAAATTTTTCTTCCAGTTCTTTGCGAGCTTCGGAGTTTTGCTCTGTGACTTCGGAGAGAGCGTCTTCGTCGAAAATTCTTTCGCGGGCTAGGCATTCGCGCAAACGAACCATTGGGAGAAGGGTGTCGCGAAGGCGGAACACTTCGCGTGCTCCTGCGCATTCAATTCTTGTGAAAGCTTCTTTGTCGTAAAGGCAAACCAGCTCTTCTAGATTTACTTGCGGAATTGCAAAGCGTTCTTCGCCGCTTTGGACAATTAGAGATGGAATGATTGCGAGCGTTAGCGGCAAGCGAAGCTTGACCACCGAGCCTTGGCCTTCGACTGAAGTTAAATAAACCGAACCGCCGAATTTTTCAACGCCGGTTTTAACAACATCCATTCCAACGCCACGGCCGGAAACATCGGTGAGAACCGTTGCTGTTGAAAAGCCTGGCAAGAATATGAGGTTTACCAAATCTTGATCGCTCAGCCTGTTGAGTTCGTCTTCGGTTTTTAATTTCTTTTCTAGAACTTTGTTGCGGATCATTTCACGGTTGAGGCCTTTGCCGTTGTCTTTAATGTCCACGTGAATTTGGCCGCTTTCGTGGTAAGCCGAGAGAGTCACCATGCCAGGCTCTTTTTTGCCTGCGGCAGCGCGAGTTTCGGGATCTTCAACGCCGTGGTCGCAGGCATTGCGAACAAGGTGGGTTAGAGGATCGCCAATGGCTTCTAGAACGTTTTTATCTAGTTCAACGTGGTCGCCTTCGGTTGCGAATTCTATTTGCTTGCCCAGTTTGCGGGAGAGATCGCGCACCATTCTTGAGAAACGCGAGAACACCGTGCCTATGGGCTGCATTCGAGTGCGCATTATTGTTTCTTGCAACTCTGACGTTACAGAATCCAAACTTTGAGTTATGCTGCGGAGCGTGGTATCTGCCTGCTCCATGTGCATAAGCTGCTGGTTGCGAACAAGCACAAGCTCACCGGCGAGCATCATGAGGCGATCGAGGATGTCCACTCTTATGCGCAGGAATTCTTCGTGCTTGGCTTCTGAGGGTTTGTTATCTGCTTTTGCTGGCGTTGCGACAGCGGGCGGCGGCGCAGCAACGGGTGCTGCAACGGGAGCGGCAACAGGTGCTGCTTGTTCTGTGGTTGATGTTTTTTTCATTTC
>JAITFT010000020.1 GCA_031281155.1 Candidatus Fibrimonadaceae bacterium | reverse complement strand
CTTTTCGGCAAGAGCAGGAGCCGTATCTTTTTGCACTTTTTGGAGCAACTGGCGAATGTTCACATTGCCAAAATTAAGCCCCTCTGCCTTTTCATCCATTTTAGTCAGCAAACTCATATCGGAAATCAATTCAGATAAAACTTGTGTTTGGGAAAATGCGCGCTGCAAAAATTCTTGCCGTTTTTCTTCATCTATATCGTTGTTTAAAATTATTTCCAAAAAACCGCGAATGCTGGTAACTGGAGTTCGCAACTCATGGGCAATATTTCCGGTCATTTCCTGCTTCAAACGCTTGGTTCTTTCGCTTGCCGTGATGTTCGCTAAAATTATTTCAAAACTCTTGTCTGCGAAAGTATTTACGCGCAAAGAAAACTCGCTGCCATGACGGCTCAAGCGAGTTTCAAAATAGTCTTCGCTTATGCGGTTATCAAGGAAAGCAAGCACGGGAGCAAAAGCTTTGTCGTGCAGCATTTCTTCTTTTGAAAACATGGAATCGTGAGATATTACGTTAAAATATTGCAAAAAAAGCCCGTTGTAGAAAGCAACCGTTCTATCTGGCTTAAAAAAGCAAATGCCCTCGGCAGATGCCTGCACGTGGAGCAGCAATTTTTCTTTCTCCTGCTCCAAACGCTTTTCATCTTCCTTAATTCTATGCAAATTTTCCACAATTTTTGCGCCTATTTCGCCAAGTTCATTTGCCGGAAATTTCGGAATAACAATATTTTTGCTTTCACTGCTTAATACTTGCGAAAAATCCCTCAACTGGCGAATAGATTTTCCGAAATAATTGCCAACATATAAAATGGAACCTAAACCTGTTAGAAAAACAACAATTACAAAATAAAGAAATTCATTGCCCGGCTGCAGAAAAAGCTGCACTTGCTCATCGTAAGGCAAGGCCGTTCTTATAATTCTATTATTAACTTTTTTAGCATAATAAAGGTATGTTTTATTATCTGAAACAGAGCCTCTTAGCGATGAACCGCTTCCTTTCCTCATGGCATTAACTACTTCTGGCCTATTTGCGCGATTTTCCGCAGAATAATCGGAAAGAACGTTATCGTATTGCACATCGCCTCTATTATTCATTAAAGTAATTCTTAGATTATTCGGCAATATTCCGCCAGTTGCAGGCCATTGTTCGCTAGCTTTTAAATTTGTAATTACTTCTGCATAGGCATCTAGTTTTTCTTCCAAAGCGTCTCTTTTATGTTGTCTAGCTCGCTGCTGTTCAAAAATCACAATGCCAAAAACACAAAAAGCAAATATTAGCAAAAAACTTAAAATGAGCTTTTTTTGAAAATCCATACTAGTCATCTTAATACCTCACTGAATTTATAACCGAAGCCAGCGCGGCAGGATATTAACGAGGCTTTTGGACCCATTTTTTTACGCAAGCGAGTTATGTGCACATCAACGGTTCGCTCTGTTATGTATGGAGTGTCTTTCCATACTTGGTTTATAATATTTTGGCGGGAAAATACTCTTGTGGGATGCATTGCGAGCAAGGAAAGAATTTCAAACTCTGTTTTCGTGAGAGGGATGATTTCTTCGTTGATTTTCACTTCTTTTGATTGAAAATTTATTTGCAAACCATCAATATTCAAAAAATCTTTTTGGGCAGACTCTTCTTCTGTGCTTCGTTTTAATACCGCCTTTACGCGAGCAGAAATTTCCTTTAATGAAAAGGGCTTTGGCACGTAATCATCGGCACCCACGGAAAAACCTGTTAGCATATCGTTTTCCGTATCTTTTGCTGTGAGAAAAATAATCGGAACGCTGTTCCCTTCCTTGCGTAGCTTCTCCGCCATTTGGTAGCCAGACATACCGCCCATCATCACGTCGAGCAATATCAAAGCATGCTCGGAAGAAAGTTTTTTCAAAGCTTCCTCTGCTGAAAATGCTGTATCTACGTTGTAGCCTTCGTGCCCTAAATTAAAGGACAATATTTCGCAAATATTGTGGTCATCATCTACAACCAATATTTTCTTTTTCATGGTTCACCCTGAGAGCTTTCGGCTGCTCCTTGTTTTTTGCTATGCTTTAAAATCTTTGCATCAAGATAGAAAACTATTTCCTCAACGGCGTTGCTGCAATGATCGCCTATTCTTTCCAGGCGGCGTAAAATCAAGCAAGTTTCCAAAGCGCTTCTGCCGTATTCGGGATAATTTCTGATATATTCGGCAAGAATGTTTTTACCTTCTCTATAGAGCAAATCCACTTCATCGTCTTTTTGCAGGATTCTGCCGGAAAGCTTGGTGTTTTCCGATTCCAAAGCCACAAAGCTGTCTGAAAGCATGGAAATTACGATATCAAACATCGTTTCTATTTTCAAATCTTCTTTTAGATTTGTCACAGACAGCTGGCAAACATCTTCCACAATCTGCAAAGCGATACCCTCCGCAAAATCGCCGATTCGCTCCAATGCTCCGCTGATTTTCATCAGCGAGAGCACGAGCCGCAAATCCACGGCAACAGGCGCAAACAGGGCAATGTAGTTTTCACAATCGCTGTCTATTTTAAGGTCAAAGGAATTTATTCGCTTTTCACGGCTTATAATCTCTCTGGCAAGCTCCGCATCGTTTGTGAGGTAGGCTTGTTTGCATTTTTGCAATTGCGAAAGAACAAGCCGCCACATTTCGGCAAGCTCTTCTTTGAGCATTTTTAATTCCATTTCATTGTGTTTTAACTTTTCCATAGAAACCTCCGTTATCCAAACCTTCCCGTTATGTAATTTTGAGTTTGTTTATTTTGCGGGTTGGTGAACATTTTTTTTGTGTTGCCGAATTCAATCAATTCCCCAAGCATAAAGAAGCCTGTGTGATCGCTAACTCTGGCAGCTTGCTGCATATTGTGAGTTACAATTACAATGGTATAATTCCTTTTAAGGCTGTGAATTAACTCTTCTATTTTTGAAGTGGAAATAGGATCTAAAGCAGATGCCGGTTCATCCATCAGCAAAATAGAAGGTTTGATAGCAAGTGCTCTTGCAATGCAAAGTCTCTGCTGCTGGCCGCCAGATAAATCGTAAGCGGAGCGGTTAAGCTTGTCTTTTACCTCTTCCCACAGTGCTGCATCTTTGAGCGATTCTTCCACTCGTTCACGAATGGCTGTTTTGTCGCGAATTCCATTTACCCTAAGCCCATAAGCTACGTTTTCAAAAATAGTTTTCGGAAAAGGATTCGGCTTTTGAAAAACCATGCCCACCTTTTTGCGCAATTCGTCTATGTCAACGTTTTTATCATAAATATCGTTTCCTTCAACAAGGCATTTACCGGTTAATTTTATGCCTGGAATTAAATCGTTCATGCGATTTAAAAGGCGCAAGAATGTTGACTTGCCGCAACCGGAAGGCCCTATAAACGCAGTGACGGTATTCTTGGCAATGCTCAAAGAAATGCCTTTTAATGCTTGAAAATCACCGTAGTAAAAATCAATGTTTTGTGCTTCTATAATATTTATTAGCATGGCTGCCAATTTAGCTATTGAAAATTACAAAATCCGCCACTTTTTTGTTACATTTTGGTTAAGATGCCGCATTTTGCATTTTTTGCAAATAGGATTTTCCTGATAATTTTCGCAAAATTTTTTGTAAGCAGAGCCATTCCAAATAGCTAAGGGATCCTGTTTTGCGAAATTCCCAAAATCCCCAAACGGAGTCCTTGTTTGCATTCCAAAGCGTGCATCGGGATTAGGACAAACTTGAAAGGTACCGTCAACCCAAACCCAGAGTTCTTTGGTGAGAAATGCGCAGTTAGCAGGGAGTAGGGAGTGGGGAGTGGGGAGCGGCCTGTTCAAAAACCATGGTTTGTTGATTTTTACTCTGTCTATGCCTGCAGGAATTTCATCTAATTTATCGCCATCATCAAGCGTAGCTTGTACTGTGATTGTAGGCTTATTATCCACTCCCCATTCCTTACTTTCCACTCCCCTTATAAATTCCGCAACGCTCTCTGGAATCTTTCCACGCATTGCGCTGAATTTTATATCGCTTAGTACGGGCAAAAGCAGGGGTAGCCACTTTTTTATTCCTCCCTTTGGGAAGGTGCCGTTTGTAGTTATATTTACTTTTAGACTGTGTTTTTTTGCTAATTTTAAAAAATCTTCAAAGTGCGAGTATAAAAAAGGTTCGCCTATGGTGCTGGGGATAATTTCTTTTAAGCCGAGCGGCAAAAAAGCTTCGATTGTTTTTTCAATAATGGCAAAATCCATTTCTTGAACTGGCTCCCAGTCCAACGGAGCTTGTTTTGAAAAGCATAGAGAGCAATTTTGATTACAGGTGTGCGGGTTGGTGATAAATGTTATGCGCATTTAAAAATTTATTTTATATCCTAGGCTTTCAAATATTTCGTAATCTCTGTCTATTTTTGTGCCGAGCGTAGTTAAAAGATCGCCTACCATAGCGGCGTTTATTCCTGCTTGCAGTGCTTTTTTTTGCAAATCTTCACTCATATTTATGCGGC
The DNA here is from genome assembly GCA_031281155.1 of Candidatus Fibrimonadaceae bacterium. Lineage (GTDB taxonomy): Bacteria > Fibrobacterota > Fibrobacteria > Fibrobacterales > Fibrobacteraceae > Fibrimonas. The sequence continues at coordinate 4,285 of JAITFT010000020.1, read as the reverse complement.
CGCCAGCGAAGCGAAGAAAGGCATCTGGCAGCACAAAGCGAAACACTGCTATTGTGGTTAAAATTTCCTCGTCTGTGAGCGGTTTTGCATTTTCCAAAGCGGAACCTTTTATGGGGTTCAAAATATTTATGGGAACGGATTTAACGCCTAATTCCCGCAGTTCGCAGGCGAGTTCCACTCTATGCTCAAAGCTTTCGCCCATGCCAATAATTCCGCCGGAGCAAATTTCAAAACCGCACTCTTTTGCGATGCGAAGCGTAGTTTTTTTTTCTTCGGTATTATGCGTTGTGCAAAGCTGCGAAAAAAAACGGCTTGAAGTTTCGAGGTTGCACTGGTAGCGTTTAACACCGGCTTCTTTTAGCATAAGCAATTCTTCTTTGCCTATTAGCCCCATTGATGCGCAAAGTTCCAGATTTGTTTTTTCGCGAATACCTTTGTACATTTCGCAAAATTTTTTCATCAATTCTTTATTAACACTGCGACCGCTTGTGACCAGCGAAAATCTTTTTACGCCTTTTTGAGCGTTTAGCAAAGCATATTCAAAAACTTCTTCTGAGCTTGCCATAGGGTATGTTCCTATATCCGTTTTATGCTTTACACTTTGCGCGCACCATTTGCAATCTTCGCTGCACAGCCCAGAGCGAGCGTTTATTATGGAGCAGGTATCTAAAACATTCCCGCAAAATTTTTCCCTAATCTCATTTGCCGCTGAATAAAGCAAATCCTTAGGCTCTTTTGCCAATTCCAAAGCCTCTTGGGCAGAAACTTCGCCTTTTTGTTCTAAAACTTTTTTTAAAATTGCTTCAAGCATTGTCGGCAAGGTAGAAATTTCTCACCTACAACAGAGGTTCCAGCCTGGCAGTGCTAGCTCAGTAAATGCCGTCGTCGTCGAAGGATGGAGGTGGAGGAGAGCCGCCATAAGGATCTCCTTCTATGCCCACCAACTTGGAGGCATTTGTCCAGTCAACTCCCCTATGTTGCAAGGGATCTATCTCTTCCCATCTTAGGCGAGTTATTACTTCACCTGTTTTGTAATTGATGTATTCCCAAGTGAGACCGTTTTCAGATTCTCTGTCGGGCGGCCCCCAAAGGAGATTCACCAGGTTTTTGTTCATGCCCTCAGCTACATACCCTGCCAAAAAGACTTTTTTCAACCTGGCATCTATGCCAAAGCCTTCTTGAACCACGTGGTAATTGCGCTCGTCTTTCTTTATACCGCTCCTTTCTATTAGAATGGGCGATTGTTGCTTGCTAGCGCAGGAAATTAGCATACCTGCGGCAAAAATTGCTAGAATTGTTTTTCTCATGCTTAAAAAATAGTATTTTTAATTATCGTGAAACAATTTTTTCTCATTTTTATTCTGTTTTTTGCAAATCTTGCTTTTTCTGCGCATATTCCGGTGCTAGGGCCGAATATTGAATACGGAATGCAAGGCTCGGCAGCTCCGGCAGGCTTGAGAGGGGCCTTTGTCCCGCAAGCAAGCGCAAACTTTAGCTTCTCATGGCTTGAACCCCTGGGAAAGAGCGGTTACGGCGTTTGGAAGCCCAACAAAACAAACTACCTAAGGTTTCTGGGCGAGGCAGAGCTTTCTCCTTTTTACGGAACCGTTAGAGCAGGAATAGGGATTGCGCCGTTTCCAGCTCCTTTTGCTGTTTTGGAACTTCGCTTGGTCTATTCAAACGAAAATCTGCTTTGGTCAGACGTTGAAATGGCCATGAAGCAAGAAGATATCCCCTCCATAAATGAAACGTGGAATGCAGGCTACATATTTGATCACTTCTACAAAAAATCTTCATATTCTCAAATCCAGAGCTTCGGGGCGCAGCTCGGCGGCAAATATTCTTCCAAAAAAATTGACATCTCATTTTTGTTTAATTTCGCTTTAATAGACATAACTTCGGACTACGATAAAAAGAGCTTTGATTATATGCGAGGCATACCGCTTTACAGCAGAGACTACGTGCTAAAAGACGAATTTTCCGCTGCTTACCACTTTGGAGAGCAATTCTCCTGGAACTTGGATTTATTTGCCGTTCTATCTGGTCAGCAACTAAAACTTTCCTCCAAAACCTACGACAAAGAGCCCTTGGCCTATTACACAATATCAACAGGTCCCTCATGGAGACTCAACGGTGGCAGGTCTTACTTTTCCATAAGCCCTGGTTTTTTCACGCGAAACAGCAAGCACGATGACTTCAACGATCCAATAAAAGAAAGAATTTTATTATCAGTGCAATACAAACACTTTTGGGATTTCAGATTTGGAAAACAATAAAAAAATTATTTTTGAACGAATTGATAATGCCTGCAGAGCCTGCGGTAGAGACCCTGCGGAACTCCGTGTGGTTTGGGTTAGCAAAACACACCCTGTTTCTGCGGTAGAAACGGCCATTGTCATTGGAGCAGTTGAGTTTGGCGAAAACAGAGTGCAAGAAGCATTGGAAAAATTCTTGCCGCAGCGAGAAGGCATTATTTGCAGAATAATAGGCCCTGTGCAGAAAAACAAATTGAGAAAAGCTGTCTCCGTTGCACAGGCAATAGACTCTGTTGCAGATTTGGAAAGCGTGCTAAAGCTGGAGGTTCTGTGCGAAGAAGCGAATAAAAATCTGGAAGTTCTTTTTCAGGTTAATGCCTCGGAAGAAGCCACTAAAAGCGGGCTTTCCATGCAAAGCGCTTTTGATTTTTTGCAAAGCCTGCCTGAGCCCAAAAGGCTTATTTACAAAGGGCTTATGACCATCGGCAAAAATACAGGCAACCCGAAAGATTCCAAAATTTGCTTTTCTTTTTTAAGAAATTTAAGAGATAAAATTTTTAATTCAGAAGCTAAATTTTCAAACTTCACAGAGCTCTCAATGGGCATGACCGATGATTTGGAAGTTGCAATAGCAGAAGGCTCAACAATGCTTCGCATTGGCACAGCATTATTTGGCGAGCGAAACTTAAAAACCCATCCTTAAACTTAAATTCAGCAAGCCATCCATTGGGCTGTTTTGATGAGCGAGCGTGTAAAAAATTGCAAGGCTGGCATTTGCTACACCCTGCTCCCAGCCCAAGCCATAAGCCAAAATCTGCTCCCAACCTCTAAATGGCAATTGATTTCTGTATGTGCCGAGCTGCCCGAATATATGCAAAGCGGAACTCTTTATGCCATGCCACTGAAAATCCATTTCGCTTACGCCATAAGCCCTTGTTCGCAAACTGCGTGGCGGAAGCGCTTTGAAATCCCGCTGACCGCCTATAAAAAACAAATCTTCTTTTTCATAATCTTTTGAAGGCAGCATTCCAAAACCTTTTGCCGCCAAAAGCAAAGTCCAATTTTGGGAAAGAGGCTGATAGTTTTCGCCACGAAGCCCAAGAACCACAAACTTTGAAAGCTCCGTAGATAGCTCCGCAGACAAACCCTTGAAAGGCAGCGGAATTTTATCCCTGTCATCGTACAAAAGCGAAAGCGAAGAGAATGCTTTGCTATTTTTATAACCACCGCCAACCGAATATTGCCACTCCCACCCCAGTTTTTTAATATATGCCAAATCTGCATTTACTTGCTTTACGGAATCTTCCTCGCTAAACATGCCGCGTAATTTCAGCGATCCGTTGGTACCAAAAATAAAAGGTTCCTTATAAGAAATTTCCACCGAATTAAAATCTTTTGCTGTCTCGCCGCCCAAAGAAAAATCCCTGGCAGTGCCAGCTATATTCAAAAGCTGCACCATCAAAAAGCCATTGCTTCCGCCATCTTGCGCATCGTAAACAAAAGATGCTTCTGCAAAATTTGCCGTAGCATCTCTCAAATCAAAAGCCGGCACAAGCCGATTTCTGTTAGCTATGCGATAAAGCTTCACCTCGCCGTTCTTTTCAAAATACCCAAGTCTCATAAGCGATTTCTCAGCACGAGCCACCTGCGAAAGCACAACCAAACTCCCCGACTCTATCTGCGCAAGCCTAGCAAACACAGCCGAATCAGTTTTCCCCTTGTTATTCTGAACCGCCGCACTCCAAACCCAAGCCTCCCCCTGGACAATAACTCCATCAACAAGCCGCGCCGCAGGAAAGCCTGAGTTCCAAAAAACCTCCAACTCCTTAGCCTGAATTAAAATATTCAGAATTAACAGAATTATCAGAATTTTTCTAATAATTTGCATGGGGCTAATGTAGAATTTTCTATTTGCGATCGTACTCTGTTTGCTCCTCAAGGCTTAATTTCAAAAAGTCGAGCTTCTCCTTAGCCTCTGCCAAACCTCTAGCGGAAAAACCTTTCTTAACCTCGTCGGTCTTCAAAAAATA
>JAITFT010000061.1 GCA_031281155.1 Candidatus Fibrimonadaceae bacterium | reverse complement strand
TCGCCCATGTAAATTTCCGCAGGCGGGCTGTTAAACCAAAGGTAGGCAAGCAAAGCGCCTATTGATGCCATAGCTATTGGGAATAGCTCATCGCAACCTCTTAGGTAAGGCACGTGCAGGTAATCGCTGAAAATTGCATTGCCGCTTACATAGGCCACAACACCAACAAAAAACATTCCGGTTATAAGCGGAACGCTTACAAGGCTATCTATGCCGTCTGTGAAGTTGGTTCCATTTGCACTTGCCGTAATTACGAATGTTATAAAGGCTACAAATAACCAGTTCGGCAAATATGGGTACCAAAGATCTGGCTTTACAAAGGGCACATACAAGTTGCCTCTTAAATCTGGTATTAGCTTATAGCACAAAACGGCTATTATAGAGCCGAATAAAAAATAAAGAATTAGCCGAGTAGTAGCTCCCATGCCGTCTGCTTTTTCTTCATAATCTTTTTTTGAAATTTTCCCGGAAGCCACAAGTTTTTTTGTGCGGATTTTAGCGATGTCATCTAAGGAACCAACAAGAGAGTAAAGCACAAATATGGCAAGCGCAGAAATTGTATAGCCGTTAAAAATGGCCGTTATGCAGGAAACAGTGAGAACAATCACAACGAGCAATGCCCCGCCCATTATGGGTGGAGCATTTTCTTTGAAATCTGAAGTTGCGCCGATTTTTTTTAAGAAAGCTATGTAACGAGGCATTGTTAAAAAAACAAAGAAAGCCGCCAACACCGCTGCGCAGCCCGCTCTGAACAAACGACTGTCAAAAATTTCCGAACCTGTTATAGTATATAAATATTGAATTAGCATAAAAAGTATTTAAGTTTTGTTTTTGCCTCTCATCATAATTATTTTTCCTGTACGCACATATTCTATTATTTCAAATTTTTTGCACAATGAGAGCATTGCATCCATTTTCTCTGAGCTTCCGGTTAATTGGATTATCATTGAAGTTTCGGTCATGTCAACGGTATGCGCTTTGAAATGATTGCACAATTGAAGCAACTCGGTTCTTTCTTCTGCTTTGCAGCATACTTTCAAAAGAACAAGTTCTTTTTCAACAACGTTTTGCTTGGTGTGGTCTTTTGCTTGTATAACATCAACGAGTTTTTCCAGCTGCTGTATAATTTGAGCCAGTGTTTCAGGATTGCCGCGCGCAACTATATTCATGCGGCTAACCGTGCTATCCAGCGTTGGCGAAACAACAAGGCTGTCTATATTATAGCCGCGCCTTGAAAACACTAAAGCTATGCGAACCAAAGCACCGGGCTTGTTGGAAACTAAAATGCTTATGGAGTGAGCGGGGTATTGCAATACAGCATTCATTATGTGCCTCCTGTTGGTTTTTCCAAAACTTCTTTTGGGCGTTCAATCAAAATATCTTTTATAGATGCTCCGGGCGGAATCATTGGGAATACGTTGTCTTCTTGTTCGCATTCGCAGTGTATGAGAACGGGACCATCGTTGATTTCCATTGCTTTTTCTATAATGCGGCGAGCATCTACGTTGCGGCTAATGTAAAGCGCTTCTATGCCGTAGGCTTTTGCGAGCTTTACAAAATCTGGATTTTCTTCCATTAAAACGCCGGAGTAGCGTTTATCGTAGAACATATCTTGCCATTGGCGAACCATGCCTAAAAAGTGGTTATCCATAATAAAAATTTTCATTGGCAGTTTATTGATTTTCGCAGTTGCAAGTTCGCAAAGCGTCATTTGGAAACCGCCATCGCCTAAAACAGCGCAAACGGGGAAACCGGTTTTATTGCCAATTGCAGCGCCTATGGCGGCAGGGAACCCAAAGCCCATGGTACCGGCTCCGCCGGAATTCAAAAGCTGCCCGGGATAATCGCACTTAAAGAATTGCGCAGTCCACATTTGGTGCTGACCGACATCGGCAACGACTATCGCCTTTCCTTGCGTTACTTCGTGGAGCGTTTGCACAACGTGCTGCACTCTTAGGCCGCCTTGTTTTGGGTAAGTAAGAGGATACTTCCTTTTCCAAGAAGCGATGGTTTTTAGCCATTCCGCTGAATCTAGTTTATCCACCATTGGCAACAGTTGTTCCAAAACCATTTTTGCATCTCCGCACAAGAAATGTTTTGGGATTATTATTTTGCCATATTCTGCTGGGTCTATATCTATATGCACAACTTCGCATTGTTTTACAAATTCCGAGAGTTTTGCAGTTATGCGGTCATCGAAGCGGGAGCCTATGCTAATAAGCAAATCGCATTCGTATATTGCCTTGTTTGCCGGAACGGTTCCGTGCATGCCTGTCATTCCGAGCGATAGCTCGTGGCTTGCAGGGAATGTTCCGAGCCCCAGCAATGTGGAGCTAACAGGAGAGCCCAGTTTTTCTGCCAGTTCTTTTACTGCTCTGCTAGCACCGCTCATGGCGGCTCCGTGCCCAACCAAAATTAAAGGCTTTTTAGATTTTTTAATTGTGATTGCCGCTTGCTCAACTTCGCTTTGCTCTGCTTTGTTCGGTACTTTATAGCCGGGCAAATCTACGCTATCTACGAATGGCGCTGTGCATGGTGCGGAGCTTACGTCTTTTGGCAAATCTATTAAAACAGGCCCTCGCCTGCCGGAGTGCGCTACGTAGAAGGCTTCTTTTATTACCCGTGGCAAGTCGTTGGTATTTTTTACCAAATATGAATGTTTTACCGTTGCAAAGCTCATTCCGCTTATATCGCTTTCTTGAAAAGCGTCTGTTCCGAGATTTGGGCTTATGGTTTGCCCCGTGAACACCACTAGAGGAATGGAATCCATATAGGCTGTGTAGATGCCTGTGAGGGTATTGGTGGCACCAGGCCCGCTGGTAACCAAAACCACGCCGGTTTTTCCGGTAACCCGCGCATAGCCATCTGCGGCATGGGTTGCCCCTTGTTCGTGGCGAGTTAGGACCAATTTTATGTCTGAGTCCAAAATTGCATCAAAGATTGGGATAACATTCCCGCCAGGGTAGCCAAAAACGGTATCTACCCCCTCTCTTTTTAGGCACTCTATCATAACTTGAGCGCCATTTAAGGATTTTATAGCCATATTTTACCTGCAAAAATTATTTTTTTAAGCATATTGAGGTAAATATAGCAATTTTTTAGGAAAACGGCAAGGGGGAAATGAAACTGCCTGAAAAAAGTGGGCCCAGCAGGACTTGAACCTACGACCAGCGGATTATGAGTCCGCTGCTCTAACCAACTGAGCTATGGGCCCTTTAAGAGTTTGGGACAAAAGTAGAAAAATATTTTTTCGCCGTATCGTCCCAAGTGGCTCTTATTGAAACTGCGTTGCTGACAAGCTTGCTCCACAGGCTCTTATTTTCGCAAAAAATAGATTCCGCTAGGCGAATTTGCTCTAAAATAAGATCTGGAAAAGCATTGGCAGATATAAAAGCGCTTGCCTTATCTTTGTTTTCTGCGCTTTGCTCGGTAAAGGGCTTTATGCATGTAAAGGCATGGTCGGTACGTTTGCCTGAAATTGGCATAGAGCCTACAGCAGCGGCTTTAAGAAAAAAAGATAAAGAAGGATCTTCCGTGCTTATGGAGAAAAAAGCATCGGAGGCACTGAGCCTGTGGCACAAGCTCTCCTCATTATCTGTAAACGGCAAGAGTGCTATTTTTGAACGGTTCTTTTCTTGCATGGCAACAAAGTATGGATAGTTCTCGTTGTCTTCGGAAATCCCTATTGCAAGCTGTAAATTCATATTAAGCAAATTAGCCAGAATAGTCGATATAATCTGAGCTGAAGCATCAAGGTCGGAATCTAAATGAGAGTAAAGCAATATGCCGGAACTAGCCTCCAGTCCAAGCTCTGCCCTAAACTCATCTTTCTTTTTTTTCTTAAAAGCCTCGTAATCTTTGGGCAAATTCCATGTGTTGTAGTCCACGCCGTTTTGAATACCAAGGAGCTTATTGCCCTGGCTCTCCAAAAATCCTCGCATGCCTCCCGGCAAGTCCACTGAAAGCATGTAAAACAAATAGCTTGGAGAGGTAAATACAACTTTGCTTGAGTATAGAATGGCCGCCTTTAGCATGCTAACCTTACCCCAAAACTCATAACCTTCTATGTTGAAATCTTCGGGAGGCAAACCGATCTTCGATGCGTGGCGCGAAGTGCAGTGAAAATCGTAGCTTATATTGTGTATTGTTAACGTAACCGGAATATTTTCGAAGTGTTCCTTGTAAACCGTTTTTGCAAGTGCGCCTGCAACGCCGCCCCATTCGTGAACGTGTATGGCATCGGGCTGGAAGTTTGTTTTTATGCAGTAATCCATTGCCGCAGAGGCTAAAAATGAAAAGC
>JAITFT010000174.1 GCA_031281155.1 Candidatus Fibrimonadaceae bacterium | reverse complement strand
TTCGGTTACAAAAACAGGCAAAGCATCATCTAAGGCCCTATTTATATGGTTACGATTTATGTTGGCATTCAAGTTCAAATCGTGGCTGGCAGAATAAAAATGCACAACATAACCAACATTTGCATCGTCAATTGCATTGCCTATTGCGTCTTGAACTTTTTGAGACCAGTCTGGAGTGCCTACAAGAATAAGGTTTGGAGAATGAGCGCGGATTATCGGAATGACTTCTTCTGCGTATTCCTTTATTTGCGGCCAGGTAGTTCTGTCGGCTGGCATGCAGCTGGAAGCTCCATTTGCGCAAACAGGCTCATTGAAAAGCTCAAATATAACGCCATCGCAAGAACCATATTCCTGCGCCATTTCCTCAAAAAATTGCTTTGCCCGTTCTTTCTCCGCTTCAAGGTGAGCGTTGTGCGAATGCCAGTCTATAATGATATAGACATCGTTTTCTATTGCGGCATTGATTACGGTCCTCACTCTTTCAAGATTGTCAATGGCAGCTTGGCTGGTAAGAGAATTGGTTTGACCATAAGCTGCGCGCAAAATTTCTACTTTCCAGTCTTTTACCAAACGCTCTACGGCATTGGCATTGTAAAAGTGCACGCTCTCCCAGTTGTCTCTAGCCCAGCCAAAGCTCACGCCTCTTACCTGCACAAGCCTAATGTCTTCTCTTCCCTCTTTTACGCCATCAATAAAAGGCGTTCCTTCTCTTACCTGAAGCCTGCCGTAGTGTGATACCGGACCTTCCACGGAAGGGGTAACAGGACATTCTGCAAAAGAATGCGCAAACAGAAAAGCTGCCATGCAAACTATTTTTTTCATTTTACTATCCTCATAGTTTTGATTTGTGAACCTTGCCTTAAACGCAAAATATAAACGCCTTTTGGCAAATTTTTAAGTGAAATTTCGCTTGAACCAGCATTTTGATAGCCGCTCAATAGAGTGCCCATATTTTTCCCCGAAAGCGAATAAATATCTAGCTCGGCAAAACCGCTTTGCGCAAAATAAACAGCAATGTTTCCGGAGCCACGAGTTTTTATGCCAAAATTGCCAACAGAAAGCTGAGAAGCGATATAAGTGTGGCCAGGGATATCGGTTGGTATTGGCAAGTCGCCAATGCTCGAACCACTGCCAGTCAACACCAATGCCGATCTGCCCACTATAGATTCCAGCGAACCATCTGTTATAACGGCTAGAAAAACAACCCTGCCAGTTCTATTGTTTTCTGGATGATAAACAAAGGAATCTGCTCTAACTTGCTGCAAGCTGCCAGGATATTGAGGATCCAAATAAAGCTCTTTAAACCAAAGAGAATCTCCATCTGGGTCTCTGCCGCCAACCTGCCTAATTCCAATGCCTATAGGCCCTGTGTTTGGCTGAGAATACAAGCAGCAATCGAAATTTAATAACCTGTTTATTATGGGTGCAAGATTTTGAAGCTGCAAAATAACGCTTGCTGAAGAAGCTGCTCCAGCAGTATTTTGAATAGTATAGTTAAGGGTTACTTCTTTAAGTTCCACATTATGCTGAGAAGAGCTTGGAGTAAACAGCAGCGAATCTCTATTGGCACCTATAACTTCAATTGTTCCAACAGAAGGGTCGGCAAGAGTAGCCCCACTGAAAGACATAGCTAATCTTGAAGGATCAACGGGGGCAAATTGGTTTGTAAGATTGAGAGCCGTTGGCGCTCTGCGGCTAACCGCTATTGGATTTCTTTCTGGCAAAATAGGCCGCCTATTTGTTATGGTAACGGTTACCTTTCGCTGGACAGTAATACTGCCTTGAGTTATTTTATATGTGAACAGCACTCTTTCTGGAGAATTGTTTTGCGGAGTTGTGTATGTGATGCTATTGCTTGTATATGAAGCGGTGCCGAATTCTGGCTGGCTAATATCTGTGATTGTTCCAGTTAAACCAAGTTGAGCTGCCGTTATGACGACAGAATCCCCGTCTCTAACGCTTGCTTGATAATCGTTGCCTCTGGGGTGGTTCGAAGGTATTTGCGCAGTCCATTTATTTTCTGCCATATAGTCTCGAAAATGCCTGCCAGAAGCTGTTAAACGCTCTGCTGAAAGATCGTTTATTCCTGTTCCAACTGTAAACATAGAAGAGCTTTCATTTAAAGCCGATACGCTCCAGTTGCAGTTGCTTATTTTATCTGTATCCATCCAGGTTCTCCAAGCACTTGCATTGTTAACATTGCCATTGCCGCTTGCCTCGGAGAAACCCCATTCAGAACCAAAAATAGCATAACCCGCATTCATTGCACTTTGCGCATTTGTTCTTATGCTGTTATGCCCGCTTCCACCACCTTCTGCTGAATAAAAGTGGAAAGTAAAAGCAACATTTCTTTGAACGGCAAAGTCTGAAGTACCCCAGCTTGAAGCCTGCTGCTGCGGTTGCGATGACCATCTGGGGCTGCCTATTAAAACCAAGTTTTCGTTGCCAGCATTTCTTAAAGCTGTGATAATGGCATTTGAATAAGTATTTATTTGAGCTGTGCTTGCACTAACTGGCTCGTTATATACTTCCCAAATTATGTTTGGAACATCCCTATATTCATTCGCTATTTCCACAAAAAAATCTCTTGCCAAATTTGCTTCGCTTGCAGTGTGAGCATCGTGAGAATGCCAATCTACAATAACGTAAATATCGTTGAATATAGCAGCATCTATAACATTTTTAATTCTCGCTTTTTGCTCTGCTCTGCTGCTGGGATTGAAATAGCCATCGCCAACTTCTTCTCGACCTTCTCTATAGTACCTAATGGCCATGGCCGCTCGTATAACGCCTATTTCCATATTATCAACAAACCAATTCACTGTTGTAGCTTGATAAAACGGAGCGCCAGCACCAGACGACCAAAAAAGGCTTGGCCCTTTTACTTGAATGGCAGTGTTTTCCACGCCGTTTTTTGAACCGCATAAATACCCTCTGCCGCCAATTTTACATGCTTTTAATGCACCGAAATGACTAACAGGACCAGCAGTGGCGGTAGCTATGAGAAATGCTAATATAAACGCTAGGGAGCAGGGAGCAGGGAGCAGGGAGTGGATTTTCATAGCGAGCCTCATTTTAGGTGAATTATTTTTTGACTGATTTGGTTATTGCGCCTATATATCGCCAAATATGTTCCAGATGGCATTTCTTTCAATGATACGCGGCCGCTGGCAGCGTAAATTGCCTTTCTTTCGCCGCGCAGATTGTAAATGCTTAAAGTTCCTTCCTTTGTTTCAAAAACAAAAGTTTTTGAAAAGGCATCGTAACTCCAATTTTTACTGCTTATTAAGCCTTTTTTAATAGAAGATATGTTATATTTAACGCTATCGGCACTGTCTGCTTCAGATACATAAACCCAACGCGCTCTTAAAGAATTTGAAGAAGGCATTTGAAAAGATAATTGCAAAGGCGTTTCTGGAAATTCGTTAATTACTATTACTTGCGGCTCGGTATATTGAAAGGTTTCTAAAGAACCAGTGCTTGTTATTTGCGCTTGCCCCAAAGGAATGCCCGAACCCGACCAGGAAACTGTGCCGCCAGCATTGCTGGCAACATTAAAGCTGATTAAATAACTCCCTGGCCGCTCTATGCCAACAAGAGTGTAGTTTGCCGTGAAATTAGCAGAGGTGTTAGCAAGAACAGCAATGTTTGAAGAGGTTAAAGCACTGTCGGCGCCGTTTTTGCTTGCGAAGTTTGCCAAGGAGCCATTTGAACCAAAACCTATTCTGCCATCTGGCCCGGAAGGACCAGTAGAAGAACAATTTATGGTTACTGAGCTCAAGCCAACCTGGGCAAGAGTTGCTCCGGTGTTTAATCTGAATAAGTTTCTGACATAGTCCCCAGATGGTGTTGTGCCGCCGCTTGCTGTGATGCTTGCGCCAGTTAAAGCAGCCGAGGATTCGCGCGTACTGGAAAGAGACCAATTTACATGAGAAACCTTTGCTGCCTCAAGCAGGCTTATCCAGGTATTGCTGTTGGATGTACTTATGGCGCCAGCGCCACTAGCAGCCGAAGTTCCCCATTCGGTGACAAATACTGGAAAATTATTGCAATATGCCGCTTCTAAAGCAAGCCTGTAAGCGCCATGCCCGGCTGTTCCAGCATAAAAATGCAAGGCATATAAAACATTATGTGCAAAAGCTCCTGTTAAAGGATCGTTCCTAGCAGCAGCTATACTTGAAGAAAAGCTAGGGGTTCCTACCACTATTAAGCCATCGGGATCGTTGTTTCGTATGGCGGTTATTACTGGCTGAGAAAAAGACTTTATTTGCGCCCAGGTTGTTGCCGGCCTGCTACCGCAGTCTGAGGCTAGCGCGTCATTTGAATCGCAAACGGGTTCGTTGTAAAGTTCGTAAATAACGTGGGTGTAGCCCCTCTGCCTAACAGTATCGGAAACAGCCCTAAAGAAGTTTACAGCAGCAGTAGCATGAGCTGGCCTATGGGCTATGTGGGAATGATTATCTATAATAACATAGATACCATTTTCATGTGCCCATCTCATCATATTACCTGCCATAGCAAGAGCATTGGCTGGTTCCTGCTGAACATTGCCAATGGCAGCACGAATTACATTTGCGCCCCAGTTATTTGCCAAATCTCTAACGGCATTTTGCGTATAAAACTGGTTGCCAGGCTGCCCACAGCCACCACTAGGCTGCCCATTACAGAAAGGCCCCTGATACCAATATAAACTCATGCCACGCAAAACAATTTCTTGATTGTTTCTATCTAGAATTTTACCGCCGTTTACCCTAAGTTTACCGTGTGTAGTAGTGAAATTGGCCGCACTGCAAAAAGCGGTAAAAACAAGCAAAAAAGAAACAAAACGACTAAGCATAATCAAAAATTACCATTAAGCAACATTGCATAAATAAGTTGCAGGCTCATGGGATAATATTGGCGTATTTGAGGGTTAAAACCACCTAAAATGCGGTCGTTGCAACTGTTTAGCCAATTCTGATTGGCAGAATTGCCCATTCCCAAAGCGCAAAGGCTGGGCCACACCATAATATTGGTATGAGGGCTGCTCTTTAGGCCATCGTGGCTGTAAAATTCTCCTATTTGATTAGGTGCTTCTATTCCCCTGGAACGCAAGAAATCCATGCCTTTATCTAGCATTGCTTTTGCTCTGGGATCTCCATACCAATGATAATACCATGCTATGCGCCAAGGAATGCGCGGGCCTTCTTTGTAGTAAGATTCCCAGGAATTTACCCTGCTGCCATCGCTGGCAGTTAAAATGGAGTTGGAAGTGTTATTCGGATCTGTTGCTGCTCCGTTTGCATCGCTCCAATCGGGCCACAGGCCCGCCCCGACATTTTGCACCCTTTCCATATAAGCAAGGTTTGCTTCTAATACAGCGCCCCAATTGCGCTCTTTATCGTATTCAGCGAGCATTTTAATGGCTGGCAGGGACATATAGCTTACGTTGTAAAGGTTCCCTGCGCCAATGTTGATAATGGGCGGGCGGCTGGCATTGCCCCAGTTCTCGCTTTTCATTGCTGGCAAAATTAATTTAGAGGTTTCGTGCACTTCGTGTTGATAAATGCTTGCGCCTATTTCAATGGCATCGTTTTTATAACTTTGATTATTTGTTTTTTGGTAGGCTATAAACAAAGCAGCTACTATGTCTATATCGGCATCTGTGGCGGAGCCGCCGCTGCCGCTCCTAAAGTTAACCATTTCCCATCTCATAAGAGCGGTGCCGCTTACACGCCAGGCCTTGCTATATGCAAGCAGCCTATCGAATTTTTCCCAGTCTGCCATTAAAGCTGTTAAAATCATGCCGTAGCCGATTGCTTCAGATACTGTGCAAGTGCCATTGACGCAAGTGCCATAAGCCGATTTTATGCGAGCAGTGCCATGCACTCGTTCTGGTGCGTTATCGGGGTTAAATACTCCCTGTGCAGCTTCTTCTTCGAATGTGACATAGTACATGCTTAACCAGGCATTATACATTTCTTGAATTCTCCCTGCATTTTGGTTAGTAGCCAGCACGGCGTTTTTTCCGCCAGGCGTGTGCTCGCTAACGCACTGGCCGTTTTCGTTTAAAACAAAGCCGCTTTGGCATTGGCCATCGGTAGGCTCGCCTACGCATACGCCATCTTCATTTAGCCACATGCCATTTGGGCACGAGTTGTTGCTACCGCCGGTATCGCAAGCGTAGAGAAAAAAAACAGCAAGAACCGCAAAAACAGAAAAGTTGCAAAGTGCTTTCATAAAAATCTCCAAATTTTACATCGTTACTATAATATATATAATTTTATGCAAAAAGATGTAAAAAAAAGTGACTTTTTTCAAAAAAACGCTTTTTATGTGATTTTTACCATATAACCCGCTTTTTTTAGCACCCCACCACTGTTATTTTTTTTCCATTTGCAGCCGTTTCTTTCATGTAAATTTTATCTTCCCAGCTTTTCTTAACATCACGGTCAAACATAACAAGCCAGCCTTCATTGCACTTGCACCGTTCCACATATTTGCCAAGCTGCACCAAGCCCTCGCTCACACTCGAAGGGCCATCAAATATTTTCAATTCTATTGGATAGTCATAATCACCATATTCAATGCACAAATCTGCCCTGCCGCTGCCTATCGCAAATTCGCGATGAATCTTGCCGCCGCCATTAATTACACGCTGCAAAAAAGCTTGCAAAACTAAGTGAGGAGCGGCTTCGGCATAATCGAAAATAGCCACTTTGAAACGCTCTTTGTATATCTCGCTGTTCTTGCGCCAAAAATCTTGAAATTCTGAGAGAAGGTGATTTATATCTATTTTGCCGTTTTTAATGTATTTTGGAATATCATACTCTCTTTTAGACATTAATTCAGCCTGAATATTCCAACTCAACGCTCTAGCCATAATTTCTGCATAAATTGGATTAGACGGAGAAATAACTTTTTCTTTATCTTCTTTGATAAGACCCAAATCTTTTGTGTACAGAAAATCATCAGAGCTTCGGTCTATAAAACTATCGCCAAGTATCAATGGCTCTATAACTCTGCGAACCCTGGGTTCCTTTAGGCGTTCCATCAAGCTGTCAAAATGCGTGCCCCTTGCTAGAACTATATTATGAATTGCCTGTTCCGCAATTTCTGCGGTAATTGGCTTGGAGTAATCCTTTTGCAAAATTTGTTCAATTGCCTCGTATGCAATAGCATTCACAAGCCAAGGTTGCCCCTGTGTTTGCTCGAAAACATAATCTACCGCTTTTGCTTCAAAAATCTGCCCGGTTTCTTGCGTGTGCTGGTTATAAAGCTTAGCCACATCTTCTTTTGTAAAATTTTCTAAATTAAAAGTTTTTGCTACTATATTGAAAGGGCTTGCGCTGCCGAGCGTTTCATTGCCTTCTCTGATTTTAGCTTTGTAATCTCGAATATTTCGCATTCCAACAAGAGCAACGGAACGAACAAAAGGAATATCCGCCCTGTCTATATAGCCATTTCTAAGCTGTCTCAAAAAAGTAATTAAAGTTCCATTGCTGAGGCAGTCCGCTTCGTCAAAAAATATCACCAAAGGCTTGTCAAGCCCCTTGCAATAGTCTGCGAGACTATCATTTAATACATTGGATATGTTGTTGTAGTCTGCATCCTTTGCAAAACCTTTTGGCAGACCTTGCTTTCTTATGCAAGATTCTAGTTTTTGAACAATTTCGGGTATTCCTTTTTCCGGTTCAGCAAATGCTTGCAACACTTCCAGTGAGCAATATAAAGCGTAATATTCATTCTCTGCATTTATTTTGCGAGTAAGCTCTTTTAGCAATGTTGTTTTTCCGCTTTGCCTAGCAGCGTGGATAACGAAGTAGTGTTTGGAATTTATTAAATCTATTAATTCTTTACCAATGTTACGCAAAGGATCAAGCATATAATGTTCGTTGGGACTGCAAGGACCAGCTATGTTGAAGTATTTTTGGGTCATTATGGATAATATAGAAAAACTAACATATATTAAAAACAAAATCGCCCGCATTTGAAGAAATGCGGGCGATTTTTAGTGCAAAAGTTTATTTCAGCAATATTTTGTTAGCGTAGCCAAGATCGGGAACGCGAACCATATAAACGCCAGTTGGCAAGTTGCTTAGGTTCATTAATTGTTTTGCGGGAGTGAGGGTTTGAGAGTAAACAACAGCACCCTGCAAGTTGATTATTTGAACAGCAGTGGAGCGCTCAACAGCCAAACTAAGCATTCTGCCAGCTATTTTGAGGTTCACAGCATTTACCGCAACAGCACCGCCGCCTATAATGGGGGTGGAGCCACTGCAAGTATAGGTGGAGCTACAAGAACCAGCCCAGCCAAGCTCGCAAAGAGTAAAATCGGCTGCTATAGGGGTTGTGGTTGTATTTTTAAGCGGGAACTTTAAAGCACGCAAATCGTTTAACGCTACAGCTATGTCGTGTAGAGGAGCCCAAGTCTCTCTGCTAAAATCACCAGATGTTCTGCCCGTAGCTGTTGCATCCCAGGTTAGATTAATCATTCGACCTGCTGCAGAGGCAGGAAGCAATGCTTGGAAGGTATTATAACCGTATGTAGCTTCGTGCCAGCCAAGTTCAAGGTTTATATCTTCGTTGCTTCTGTAAACTACGCACACGCCACCTTTGGCAGCTACGTTTTCACCGCCTGTGTTTGGATTTTGCAGTACGTTAACGCCTATTGCGGCCAAACCGGGTTTGTCTTCTGCTTCAGCAGGCCCAGCATAGTATTTAAGAGAGAAACCGCTTCCAATTAGGGACAGGCCCATAGCATCTGTGAGTCTGGGACTAGGAGCGGCGCCAAAATTTACCCATTCGTTGCCGATATGGGCCTGTAGAGTGGAGCCGCCGTTTTCAGCGTAGCCAAACCACCAGCCGCCTGTGCTCTCATAGCAAGGGCTTTGCCCCATTTCATCTGGAGGAGAGCCAGCCCAGCATTCTCTTACGCCATCGAACAGAACTTGCAGAGACATGAATTTTTCATCGTCTGTTCCCCAAAGATTGCCCTGCGCAAAAGCCATACTGGAAGCAACGGCAATTGCCAAACCAGCTTTTTTAAATGTATTCATAAATGTACTCCTATAGGAAAATGTGTTACACCCCCTAAATATACATAAAAATAACAAAAAAAGCACAAAAAACTTACAAAAGAGCGATAAAATGCAAAAAAATGTGATTTATTGCGTGTTAGCGGTGAGTGAGTAGGGGTCAGCTTTTTTTTTACCAAAAGCCTAACTTATTAAAGTTTTGCCCACAACATTGCAGTCGGCACAGCAAGCATATTTTTGCTAAAATGAATAGTCCTGTCGCCTGAATAGAGAACTATCCCTGTAAAATTGTCTTTCGCCAAGTTTTTGGAAAACCATTCCAAATGCTTAAAATCTTCCTTTGAAACATTATGTCCTGCCTTTACTTCAATGCCCAGCAGTGCGCCGCCTTCTCTTTCGATAATAAAATCTATCTCCCTGTTTTCTCTGTCTCGGTAATGATAGAGCGATGCGTTTTCTAAATCTATTTGCGCGGCAATTTCTTGAAAAACAAAAGTTTCAATCAATTTTCCAGCACGGTCATGGTTCAGTAAAGCGTCTTTTTTATTCCAGCCTAAAATAGAAGCCATAAGCCCTGTATCTGTAGCATAAAATTTTGCCCGGCGACCAACCCTATCGTAATCAGTTTTAAGCCAAGGAGGAACTTGCTCAAAAAGATAGAGAGACACTAATGCGTTTATATAGCTATCCAAAGTTAGCTTGTTTAACGACAAACTGGAGCCAATAGCAGCGGCATCCATATATTTTGCAGACCAAGAAGCCAAAACGCCAAGCAATTCTTTTAAAGCATTTTGTCGCTTAATGTTTGCAATCTCTCTCAAATCGTGCTCTAGGAGCGTTATTAAGTAATCTTTATGCCATTCCCTTTGTTCTGTAAATTTTTTCAAGCGAATAACTTCAGGAAAACCGCCTCTAAATGCAATTTCCATAATTTCACTTTTGCCAAATCCTTCTACTTTCAATGGAAAATTTTTGTTAAAAGCTTTTTCCAAAAAAAGCGGTTTGGCAGAGGAAATTTCACTCATAGTTAAAGGCCTTAAGCGAATGTTTTTAACTCTGCCGGCTAAACTTTCCGTAACGCTAGGCAAGGTTTTCAAATTTGCAGAGCCCGTTAGCAAAAACTGCCCATTTCTGTTGTTTCTGTCTGCGAGAATTTTAATTTCAGGAATAAGATTTGGGGCTTTCTGAATTTCGTCTATAACCATAGTTTTGGCAACAGTGTTTCTCACAAAGCCTTTTGGGTCTTCCTTTGCTAAAGTTAACAAGAATGTGTCGTCCAGCGTACGGTAATCCATATCTTTGCCAACTATTTGCTGAACCAAAGTTGTTTTCCCTGTTTGCCTTGCTCCAGATAAAATCACAATACGCCTGTGTTTTAAGGCATGTTTAATGCTTTTTTCTTGAAAACGAATAATTTTTGACCTCATAAACATAATATACAAAAATCCGCAAAAAGTATAATTGGATTCCCGCGAAAAGTATAATAGGACTCCCGCAAAAAGTATAATTGGATTCCCGCGAAAAGTATAGCACCCCATACCCCAGCGACTAAATCAGCGTTTACTATACATTTTTTCCTTAAAAAAAGGAAATATCACCAATTATTCACTGTCAAACACAGAAAAAACACCAGCAAATAGCTGTACCATATAACGGTAAAGGGATAATTAAGAAATCTTTTCGCACCGGACTTCTCCGCTTTATTTTTCTGCCTTATAATTTTAAGGTTTTTCCAAAAGTAAAACCCGCAAACTACGAGCCCAAGCAAAGAAACCAGTATTAGAATGAAAATCATAACAGTAATGTAGGAAATTCTACAACTCCGATTTTCATATTGCCTGAACTCCGCTTTATGCAACAGTTAGGGAGTTGTAACCGGAGGGATTGCAAAACCGTCATCTAAGAGCACGCCTTGACCAGGGTCAAGCGCTCTCTGCAAAGCAGAACCTTGATAGCCAGAATCGTGTTTTGTTGCTATGTAACTCAATGAGAGCAAAACAACAAACAAGGTAATGGCAACATAACGAGTAAGCTTTTGAATAAATGTAGCCGCGCCTGCCGTTGAAAAGGCAGATTGAGCTGTCATTCCACCAAGACCTGCCAGGCCGCCCATTTTATCGTTCTGCACGAGCACTAAAAGCATAAGCAATGCGCACAAAGATACGTGCACAACAATCAAAACCCAAAAAAATACACTCATTTCTGTTCCTCAGCTACGTTAATTATAGAAAAAAACGAATCGGCTTTTAAGGATGCACCGCCAATTAAGCCGCCATCTATGTCTTTTTGCGCCAAAAGCCCGCTTGCATTGGCTGGGTTCATGCTGCCGCCGTATTGAATGCGGAGAGCCTCAGCTACAGACTCGCCATATAACTTTGCCACCAGGGAGCGAACGTATTTTTGAGCCTCCTGTGCCTGCTCGTCTGTTGCTACAACGCCTGTGCCTATGGCCCAAACGGGTTCGTAGGCTATAACGGTTTTTAGAGCGTCTTCTGCAGAAATGTCTTTGTAAGCGCCTTCGACCTGCGTGGTAAGCACGCTTTCCAATTTGCCGCCGTTCCGTTCATCTAAGGTTTCGCCAATGCATATAATGGGTTTCAAGCCTGCACTCAAGGCCTTTTTTGCTTTCTTGTTAACGGTTTCGTTTGTTTCGTGGAAATATTGCCTTTGCTCGGAATGCCCTATAATAACATATTCCACGCCAATTTCCTTTGCCATGTCTATAGAAACCTTGCCAGTGTAGGCTCCCTGATTTTCCCAGTGGATATCTTGAACCGCAAGCTTTACATTGCTGCCCTTAACCACATCTGCTACCTTAGCAGTAGCCAAGTATGTTGGCGCAATAACAATTTCAGTTTTTGAAATGCCTTTGCTTTGTTCAACAATTTCCTTTGCCAAAGCTACGCTTTCAGCAACGGTTTTGTTCATTTTCCAGTTTCCTGCTATAATATAGGTACGCATATTGTCTCCTGTTGTTGGTGTGAATATAGAAAATTTTTCTACGTTACCGCCCCAATGGCAACACCTAGATACGATGAAAGCAGCATAAAAAGCCTCGACTGGCACGAGCACATAAGAACACGGCCTGGCATGTACATAGGCAAGCTAGGCGACGGGCAAAGTCCAGACGACGGCATCTACGTGCTTGTTAAGGAAATTATAGACAATTCCATAGACGAATTTGTTATGGGGGCTGGCAAAAAAATTGAAATCGAAATCAATGATAATTCTGCGCGAATTAGAGATTACGGGCGCGGCATTCCGCTGGGCAAGGTGATTGAATGCGTATCTAAAATAAACACAGGCGGCAAGTACGATAGCGAGGCTTTCCAAAAATCCGTTGGCTTAAACGGAGTTGGAACAAAAGCGGTAAATGCGCTCTCATCTTACTTCATTGTTGTTTCCCACCGAGATGGAAAATGCAAAAAAGCCGAATTTAAATGCGGCAAACTTATAAAGGAATATCCCGAAAAAGCAAGCAGCGAAAGAAACGGAACCGAAGTTTATTTTGAACCAGATAAAGATATTTTCAAAAATTTCCGCTTTCTGCCTGCCTATATGGAAGAGCGAATTTGGAACTACGCCTACTTGAATACCGGGCTCTCGCTCTATCTAAACGGCAAAGTCTATGAAAGCAAAAACGGACTTTTCGATTTGCTCTCAAACCAGGTAAAAGATTCTGCGCGCTATCCCGTAATTCATTGCAAAGGAAAAGACATTGAAATTGCCCTAACACACAGCGAGTTCTACGGCGAGCATTATTTCAGCTTTGTAAACGGGCAACATACCACGCAGGGCGGAACGCACCAAGCGGCATTTAGGGAAGGCGTTGTAAAAGGCGTTAGAGATTTTTACAAAAAAGATTTCGAAGGCTCAGACGTTCGCAACTATATTATAGCGGCAGTTTCCGTTCGCATTCAAGAACCTGTTTTTGAAAGCCAAACAAAAACCAAATTAGGCAGCACAACAGTTTCGCCAAACGGAGCCGCGCTACGCGGCTGGATGGTGGACTTCATAGCGAAAGAAGTAGATAACTATCTGCACAAAAATCCCGAAACCGCAAAGGCAATTCAAGAGCGCATAGCCCAAAATGAGCGGGAACGAAAAGACATAGCCGGCGTTCGCAAGTTAGCCAATGAGCGCGCAAAAAAAGCATCTGTGCATAACAGAAAACTCCGCGATTGCAAGGTACATTTAACAGATCAGAAAAACGAACGAAAAACCGAAACCATGATTTTTATAACCGAGGGCGACAGTGCGAGCGGCTCCATAACCACAGCAAGAGACGTGCAAACTCAAGCGGTATTTAGCTTGCGGGGCAAGCCCTTGAACACCTACGGCATTGGTCGCAAAGTGGTTTACGAAAACGAAGAATTCAACCTTCTTCAACACGCATTAGATATTGAAAACGGCCTTGAAAACCTGCGCTACAACAAAGTGATTATAGCCACCGATGCCGATGTTGACGGTATGCACATAAGGCTTTTAACGGTATCTTTCTTTTTGCAATTTTTCCCTGAGCTTGTGGACCAAGGGCATCTTTATATTTTGCAAACTCCTCTATTCAGAGTAAGAAATAAAAAAGAGACTATCTATTGCTACAACGAAAGCGAAAGAAACACCGCCCAATCAAAGCTCGGCAACAACTCAGAAACAACGCGCTTTAAGGGCCTTGGCGAAATAGACCCAGAAGAATTCGGTTTGTTTATAGGCGATGATATGCGGCTCGAAAGCGTGATTATGCCCCAAGAGGCAGCAGTGCAGAAAATGCTTGGCTATTATATGGGAAACAACACATCTGAGCGTACCGAACATGTGATAAGCAAGCTACGAACCGAGGCTGTAGCGGAGTTATAGCGCGTACGAGATTTGAACTCGTGTTACCGGCGTGAGAGGCCAGCGTCCTAGGCCACTAGACGAACGCGCCAAGGATTGAATAATATAGAAAATTCTATATTCACCCCATGGCAGAAAATAAAACACCCGAAAAATTCGTTTTTTACATGCACAAAGTGTGCAAAAAATATCCACCCGATAAAGAAGTACTCAAAGATGTTTCTTTAAGCTTCTACTATGGAGCGAAAATTGGAATAATTGGCACAAATGGCAGCGGAAAATCAACGTTACTGCGCATAATGGCCGGTCTAGATAAAGATTTTCAAGGCGAAGCCTGGATAGAAAACGGCCGCACCGCAGGCTATTTGTCTCAGGAACCGCAGTTAAATACAGAGCTTTCCGTTAAGGAAAATGTTATGGTTGCTGTTGCGGCAAAACAAAAAATTTTAGATCGCTATAACGAAGTCGCTATGCTTATGGGCGAGGCAGAAGGCGCAAAGATGGAAAAGCTCGCAGAAGAAATGGAACGTTTGCAGAATAAAATTGATGCAGAAAATTTATGGGATTTAGACCGCTCCATTGAAATTGCGATGGATGCCCTGCGTTGCCCACCTGGCGATTGGCAAGTTACAAATCTTTCTGGTGGCGAAAAACGCCGCATTGCGCTTTGCCGCCTGCTCTTAGAAGAACCCGATTTGCTTTTGCTCGATGAACCAACAAATCACTTAGATGCAGAATCCGTTGCTTGGCTTGAGCGGCATTTAAAAGAATACAAAGGCTCGGTTATTTTGGTAACTCACGATAGATATTTTTTGGATAATGTAACAGGCTGGATACTGGAACTTGACCACGGCCGCGGCATTCCATGGCAAGGCAACTATGCACAGTGGCTAGATCAAAAACTTGAAAAAATGCGTAAAGATGAAAAGGGCGAAAGTGACAGGCAAAAGCGGCTTGCGCGAGAACAGGAATGGGTGAAGGCAAGCCCAAAGGCACGGCAGGCAAAATCCAAAGCCCGCTTGAAAGCCTACGAAGAGCTCTTGAGCCAAGATAAAAAAGAGCAATACAAAGTTGCGCAAATCGCAATCGCAAATGGAAAGCGGCTTGGCGATATTGTTATAGAAGCAAATGGAATATCAAAAGGTTATGGAGATAAACTGCTTTACGAAAATCTGAATTTCCAGCTGCCTCGCTCTGGAATTGTTGGTATAATAGGACCAAACGGCGCCGGAAAAACAACGCTTTTCAGAATGATTCTTGGGCAGGAAACTCCCGATTCAGGTTCTTTTAAGCTCGGCGAGACAGTGGAAATAATCTCCATGGAACAAGGCAGAGATTCCTTGAACGATAACAATACCGTTTTTCAGGAAATTTCCGGTGGCAGAGATGAAATTATAATTGGCGAAAGAAAGCTAAACGCACGCGCTTATTGTGGGCTTTTCAACTTTGCTGGCAGCGATCAGCAAAAGAAATTATCGCAACTTTCCGGCGGAATGCGAAACCGTGTTTTAATGGCGAAAAATTTGCAGAACGCAGGCAACCTGCTTTTGCTCGATGAACCAACAAACGATCTGGATATAGAAACACTGCAAGCACTAGAGCAGGCAATTTTGAATTTCGCTGGTTGCGCCGTGGTAATTTCTCACGATAGGTGGTTTTTAGATCGCATAGCAACGCACATTCTAGCATTTGAAGGCGATTCCAATGCAGTGTGGTTCGAAGGCAACTGGACAGAATACGAAGCCGATTACAACAAACGAATGGGCACAGATTTAGGCAATCCGAAACCCATCAAGTACAAAACATTGAAGAGATAGTGTAGAAGCAATGCTACACACCCTTATTTTAGCTGCTGGTTTGGGAACAAGGCTTCGGCCTTTGACTGAGCGAATTGCGAAACCGCTAATTCCCATTGTGAATAACTCGCCTTTGGCGAGGCAGGCAGAGCTTGCGAAAAAACTGGGTTCGGGAAAAATTCACGCAAATGCTCATCATTTGGCGGAGCAGGTGCAAGCCGCCGCCGCAGAGATAGGAATAAATAAGGTTTGGGTAGAAGCTGAGTTGCTGGGCACAGGCGGGCCAATTTGCAGAATGTGGAAAGAAGGAGAGCGTGGCGAGCTTTTGGTTTTGAACGGAGACTGCGAACATAATTTAGATATTGAGTTTTTTTTAGAAAAAGCAAGAAATTCCAATGCAACTTGCGCGCTCCTGGCTATTGATAACCCAAAAATAAATACCCTCTGCCTAAACGAGCAAAACTTTTTATGCGGCATAAAAAACAAGTTCGGCAAAGAAGGCACAAGCAATGCAACATTCACTGGAATATCCTGGTACTCAGCAGAAGCATGGAAAAAAGTAGAAGAAAAAGATATTAGAGACTTTTGGGAAAAACAACCGCCTTTTGTGCTCGTAGCAAAAGGAGATTGGCTAGATATCGGCAGCCCGGAAGGCTTAATGAAAGCAATCGGTTCTCAGCTTTCTCTCAATCCTCAACTCGAACCAGCAGGCTCCGCCGGCTCTGGCCGGAAATACTACAGAATGAAAGCAAATGCCCATTCGCTTATTTTACAGCAGTCGCACAGCGAAGACCAAGATTTTGAACGCTTTGTTCGGTACGGTTGCTTGTTCAGCGAGCTAGGGCTTCCAACGCCGGAAATTTACGCAGTTTCGGAAAGCGAAAAGCGGGTTGTTATGCAGGATTTTGGAAGCATTCGGCTTTGCGATGCCGCGCAGCCTTTGATTTATTATCCGCAGGTTTTGGAAAAACTCATTGTTTGGCAAGAAGCGAGCGAAAAGGCGTTTGCGGCAGATAGCGAGCTTGCGAATAGAGTTTTCGGCGAAAGCGATTATCTTTGGGAAACTTCTTATTTTGCAGAAAATTATTTGCAAGAGTATTTAGGAACAACTGAAATACCGCCGAATTTAACCGCATTTTTCAAAGACCTGGCAAAAAAAGCCACTGCACAGCCACGTGCTTTAATGCACAGAGATTTCCAATCGCAAAATATAATGGTTAGCAGCTCAGGCTTGGGAATTATAGATTTTCAAGGAACAAGAAACGGTTCCATTTATTACGATGCGGCATCTCTTTTGTGGGACCCTTATATGATGATTCCTGCGGAAACCGTTGAGCAGTTGTTCAGGCTTTGGCATTCTGCGAACCCTTTGCTGAAACATATTTCGCTTGAAAGGGCTTGGGAAGATTTTTTAATTGCGAGCGCGCAGCGAATTATGCAGGCTCTCGGTGCTTATTGTTTTTTGAGCAAAAAGAAAGGAATAAAATCTTTTGAGCAATATATTGAGCCTGGCGCAAAGCGGCTTGGGGAAATTTTTTCTACATTAGGGAAATGCGAGTTCTTGTCCTTAATTGCGGTTCATCATCGGTAAAATTTGCGGTAATAGATACCAAGCTAGCAGAAGCTTCTGCTAGCGGCATTGTAGAAGAAATTGGAAGCAGTCCGCGGTTCAGAGCAAAAAAAGGCGAAGAAGCTTTCCAAAGAAATGTAGAAGCGCCCGATCACAGCCATGCCCTTGCTGTTATACAGAATTTTCTGCAAGAAACCAACGAAGAAAATGGAATTGCCGCTGTCGGCCACAGAGTTGTTCATGGTGGCGAAGCTTTTACAAAATCTGTTTTAATAAACGAAGATGTTCTGCGAGCCGTAGAGGAGTGTTCCATATTTGCTCCTTTGCACAACCCGCCGAATTTGCAAGGCATAACCGCCGCGAAAAAGAATTTCCCAAACCTGCCTCAAGTAGCTGTTTTCGATACCTCTTTCCATCAAACTCTCCCAAGCCACGCCTATCTTTACGGCCTTCCTTACGAACTTTACCAAAAACAAAAAATTCGCCGCTATGGTTTTCACGGCTCTTCGCATCGTTTTGTTGCGCAAAAAACAGCAGAGCTGTTGAAAAAAGATCCAAAAGATTTATGCCTTATAATAGCGCACTTGGGCAATGGCTGTTCGGCAACTGCGGTAAAATACGGTGTGTCTGTGGACACAACTTTGGGGTTAACTCCTTTGGAAGGCATGGTTATGGGAACGAGAAGCGGCTCAATAGACCCTGGCATAATTTTTTACTTGAACAAAACCATGGGTTATGATTTTGATAGGTTGAATAAGTTGTTAAATAAAGAAAGCGGACTTTTGGGTTTAAGCGGAATTTCCAGCGATATGAGAACTCTTGTGAAAGCTGCAGACGAAGGCGAGGAGAGGGCGAAAATGGCGATAGAGGTTTTTTGCTATCGTTTAGCAAAGGAAATGTCTTCTCTTGTCGCGGCTCTTCCAAAACTAGACGCTTTGGTTTTCACTGGCGGCATAGGTGAAAATTGCGAGCCTATTCGCAAAAGAGTATTGAACCATTTGAGCTTTTTCAAGTTTAACGAGGGTGGCCCGCAAATGCTGGTTGTGCCTACGAATGAAGAGCTATTGATTGCGATGGATACGGAGGAGTGTTTGTTGTAAGTCTGTATAGACACGTTACATAGTTTACAGAAGCGTTCAGCAGCCACTAAATATTTTTTCGCAAATGATTTTTAACAAAATATTCACCGAATTTTAATAATGATTTTTTAACTTTGCCTTCAAAAAAAAGGAGATTCTTGTTAAAATGGGTACTGTTATGCCGTTTAATATGCAAACAAAAAGTTCTGTGAGACAAACCGATGCTGAAATTTTTTTTGGCATCTTGGAAAACAGGCAAATCACGCCTGTATATCAACCTGTTGTATCGCTAACCGATGGAGAGGTTTTTGGCTACGAAGCTCTCAGCAGAATACTAGTTAAAGATGCCAGCTTGAATATTGAGCAATTATTCAAAATTTCCGATAGAATAGATATGTCATGGGAACTTGAAACACTATGCCGAACAAAAGCATTGGAAAGTGCAAAATATATGAATACGGAAAAAAAACTTTTCCTAAACGTAAACCCCAACACCATCCACGACGCCGAATTCAAAAAGGGATTTACAAAGGACCGTTTGGATGAATACGGTTTGGATATCAGCAATATAGTATTTGAAATTACAGAGCGTGTCGCCATAGCAGACCCAAATACTTTTTTAAACTTAATTGAACACTATAGAGAACAAAACTATGTAATAGCCATAGATGATGTTGGCTCGGGTTATTCAGGGCTCAATGCTATAAATAGCATAATGCCCGATATAATAAAACTCGATAGAAGCCTTATAAGAGATGTAGATAAAGATGAAACCAAGCGTTTCTTATGCAAAGCCATGATTGATTTTTGCAAAAACGTAGGTATCAAAATGGTTGCCGAAGGGATTGAAACAGAAGAAGAATTGCAAACTCTTATTAAATTGGATGTTGAATATGGCCAGGGATATTTTTTAGGCGTTCCGCGAAAATCATTTGCAAATATAGCCTATGATAAAATAGAAATGATAAAAAAATACAATACAAAAAAATACGTTGAAAAAGTTAGAAGCTCGGTTTATCCCGTAATAGGAAACTTATCAAAAAAAGGCTATTGCTTTTCTAAAGAAGAAAAAGTTGAGCAAATTTATGAAACCCTAAGACTTAACCCTACCATTACCGAATTCACGATCGTAGAAGATAATGAGGCTATCGGCTTTATGACCAGAATGGCTTTTAGCGAAATTTTTGGCGGCAGGTATGGCTACAGTCTTTTTTCTAGAAAAATTATTCAGGAAGTAATGAATACAAATTTTTTAAAAGTGAATCACAATACGCCAGTTAACCATGTATCAAGGCTTGCCATGCAAAGACCTTTTGAAAATTTATATAATCCAATTGTGGTTGAGCAGGAAGGAAAATATTCAGGCATTGTAACCGTAAAAGATTTACTCGATAGTTGTACGAAAGTAGAGATAGATATAGCTATGCATTCTAATCCCTTAACAGGATTGCCGGGCAATATTTTAATTGAGAAAGAAATATCAAGCCGCATATTTGGTGAACAGCCATACTGCATTATATATCATGATATTGATAACTTTAAAGCGTATAACGATGCTTATGGCTTTAAAAATGGAGATTTAATGCTTGAGCTTGTAGCCAATATTTTGAGGGAGTGTGCTATAAACGATGAATTTATCGGGCATATAGGCGGCGATGATTTTGTTGTTGTTTGCGATTATCATAAAGCTGAACCTTTCTGCAAATCGGTATTAAATAACTTTTCATTGAAAGTTCCATCGCTATACCGAGAAGAAGATGTGAAAAACGGCTATATTATATCTAAAAACAGGCATGGTATTACAGAGAATTTTCCAATAGCGACTTTGTCCATTGCTGGAATTTCAAATAAGGCAAAAACATACGAAAACACCGATGAATTCTCAAAAGACATTGCTCAAGTTAAGAAAAAATGTAAAAAACACATCGGCAATTATTTTGAAATATTGTGATGTGCCCCTTAAAAAACGTACATTTAGTTAAGCCACATATTTATTGTTATATGTAAATATAGAATCTTTTTCCTCTGGTGTCAAGTAGTTATTAGTAGAATGTTTTCTAAATCTATTAT
>JAITFT010000161.1 GCA_031281155.1 Candidatus Fibrimonadaceae bacterium | reverse complement strand
TTTGTGGAGCCATGGTATATGTAGTCTTCGCCAACGCCAAGCTCAAAATAAACTATGTGTATGGAATAAACCTTTCTAACCTCAGAATACAGCATTCCTTTGCTCATGTGGTCCATAATAGCCTTGCTGCTGCCAAAAGCCATGCGATGGAAATAGTCTATTTCCTGAGAAAATTGCAATTCTACTATAATCAAAGTGCCATCATCTTCCTCTGCCAGAACATCCACTCGGTTAGACCTATCTTTTTCCGAGGACTGGCTGCCTTCGGGGTCAGTCAAATTCTTGACTTTTATCTCTTTGCCGAGCAAGGTCGTTAAAAAACCTTCCAAAATAACATAATCAGCCTTGTTTTTAAGCAAGTACTTTATTGCCCAGTCAAAGGATACTAGTGTGCGTTCTTCGGCCATAAGGGATAAGGTAGAAAATTACTCTACTGCGGGATGCGGGTTTATTACAAATCCTCTACACTAATCGTATCCGCCTGCTGCACCCACTCGCCGTTTTGAAGCGTGCGTGTTGTGCGGATATATCGTTCCGAATCGTCGCCATAACCTTGACTTTCGCTGTGAATTAGCGTTAATTGACCGTCAATCCATTTATATTGACTATTACTGTAAATTCTGCCTTGGTCGCCGCCATCTTCGGATGATGTTATTGTTTTAGTTTGGTCATCGACTTCAACCCCATACAGTTCAGACAATTTTACGCTATAGTCAAAACTGTTTGTTTGCGGATTGAATAAGAAAAACTCATGCCTTGAGTGAGGTAAATTAGTGGTTAAAATGACAATATCCATATAACCATCAAAATTATAATCGCCAACCCTGATTAAATAAAAATCATCAGGGTCAAAATTCAACCGTCCCTTTAAACTTTCAAAACTGTGAAGATGCACTGTTTGCATTACGCCGCCATACCTGAAAACTAAACTGTCTAAACTGTATCTGCCATCCGAAAGGGCAGAATAGAAAACGTGCATGTTAATTTCTACAGGATACCATCCTACGACATGATGCAGTTCTAATGCTTCGCCGCCAGAAGTTAAATCGTTGTCAGATATTTTTCTGAAATCACTATCGCCCCATTTAAGCAGATTGGTTGCAGGGTCGTATATAAAAGTCCATTCTGTGCCATCGCCATCATTTTCAAAATCTCCTAACCTGAAATAATTGATGTGGAAGCGAAATTCATAACTGTCTATTTTGTTCAGAACGCCTCTGTAATGGCTTCCCAATAATTGGGCAGTTACAGTATTATCTGCGTTTATCGTTATTTTCGGCGGCGTTGCTTTCCACTCGTGATGCGATGATGGCGATACAACGTACTCCCATGTGCCGTATATGTCAAATTCGGGGTCATGGATTATTTCGTCGCCGTTAGTTTCAGTTTTGGTTTTGATTTCAGTTTCGGTAAGAATAATTTCCGTTGCGCCGCGATATGTGAAATATATTGTTTCACCCATAAATCCCCCGATGTCTTCGCCAAATGCATCCGATGTTTGTTTGACAGGAAATCCATCGCTGTCATATTCAAATTCGTATATGTATGTTACCGTAGATTCGTCGTGATAATAATACTTGCGTTCGACAATATTGTTATTATGCCCGCCATCAAAAAAGAACAACTGCAAAAACCATTTCGGAGTTTTGCAGTTGTAAAACGGCGTCTTCTTATCGTCGTACTTAAATCTTCCAACTGCGCTTTGTGCTGACAAAATAAAGTTTTTTTCCCGTTTAATCAGATTACCGTCCTGATAATGATATTCAGTAACATCGACTGGCCGTTCAATCTTTGCAATATTCCCGTCATTGTCTAAGGTTATTGTTTCAGAAAGCATGTCGCCTGCATATACCGTTATCGTATTTCCGTTTCTGACGAAATTTGTTTCGTCCTCCGAACCGCTAACAAATACACGCGCAACTTTTATCGAACCGTCTCTACTGTAAGTGACGGTTTGCCATGCAGAAATCACATCATAATAGTAAGAGACCATTTTTACGACACGGTTTTGAGCATCGTACTCGTACTTCATCTTGCCATCAACTGTGGTCGTGGTTTCGAGCAGCTTTACGCCGCCTGCCTTCTGCGGTTTATCACCGCACCCCACCAGCACCAGCACGGAAAGCAGCGATGCCAGTATGAAAACCATTGAGAATCTGAGTTTTTTTGTCATGGGGGGTAAGGTAGAAATTACTCTACCGTAAAAATTCTACTTCACCGTAATGTATCCAAGATCGCTTACTATCTTTTGCCCTGCAGGGCCGAGAACAAAGTCCATAAAGGGTTTAATTGTTCTTTCTTTTGCTGTGTCGTAGTAATAGATAAGAGGGCGCACAACGGGGTATGTTTCGTTTTTAGCAGTTGCTATGGAAGGTTCTACAAAAGTTTTGCCTCCATCGTAAGAAACATGAACAGCCTTAACTCTTCTGTCGAGGTAGGCTAACCCAATATAACCAATGGCACCGGGAGTTTGGCTGATTGACTGAACAATTGCTCCGGTTGCAGGCATGCTGAGAATGCCAGGCATGTAGTCTTTCTTTTTCATAACTTCTTCCTTGAAAAACTCATAGGTACCGGAAGATGTTTCTCTGGAATAAGCAACGATAGGCATATCGGCTCCGCCGACTTCTTTCCAGTTTTTGATTTGACCGGTGAAGATGCCTTCTAGTTGTTCGCGAGTTAGGTTGCTGGCTCTGTTGCTGGGGTGTACAATAACAGCCAAAGCGTCAAAAGCAACGAATACTTCTTTTACATTGCCTCCTCTGGCTTGAACTTTCTGCCGTTCTTCGAACCTGATTTTGCGGGAAGATTGGGCAATATCTGTGCTTCCGTCTATTAAGGCGGAAATTCCCACACCGCTACCACCACCGGTAACCGTTACTCTGGCAGTTTTATCTGCTTTCATAAAAGCTTCGGCTGCTCGCTGAGAAAACGGCAAAACCGTGTCGGAGCCTTTGATTGTCTGCGCATTCAAAGCCGAAACAGTCAGCAATGTCGTTAAAGCGGTAAATAGAATTTTTTTCATGTCTTTCTCCTAATTTTGTTAGACATGCCAAATTTAACATTTGAAAATTACAAACAGAGTGAGTTTCTGTTACATTTTAGCTAAGAATTGCTGTTCTTGCTATTGCAAGCTGTTTTTTTTGCTGGATTTTTTCTATCTTATTCTTATGGCTAAAGTCAAACTTACTAAAAACGCTTTAAAGGCAGAAAGAGATTCACTGAAGAGGTTTCAGCGCTATTTGCCTACCTTGCAATTGAAAAAGCAGCAATTGCAAATGGAAATGAGGAGCCTGCAGTCGAGGGTTGAGGCTAAAAGAGCAGAAGAAGAAGCCTTGCTTGCCGATATGAGTTCTTGGATGAAGCTCTATGGCGAATCCATTGAATGGCATGAATATTTAAAGGTAACGAGAACCCGTGTAAGCGAAGGCAACATTGCTGGCGTTGCAATTCCCATATTCGAGGGTGTAGATTTTGAACGCAATATTCCCGATTTATTCGAAACTCCCGTATGGATAGATGCTGGTATTCGAGCCTTGGAACACCTAGTTTCTCTGCGGCTTGAACGCAGAGTTATAGAAGAGCAATTCCGCCTCTTAGGCGAAGAACTCAGAACCACCAGCCAAAGAGTGAACTTGTTTGAAAAGGTAAAAATACCAGAAGCAAAAGAAAATATTCGCGTAGTCCGCATATTCTTGGGCGATCAGCAAACAGCTGGCGTTGCAAGGTCTAAAATTGCTAAAAACAAAACCATCGCAAAAAATGCCGCAGAAGTGGCGTAACGGTTATGCGTTAAATAAAAAGTGCATAATATCGCCGTCTTTTACTTCGTATTCTTTGCCTTCGGTGCGCAAAAGACCTGCGTCTTTTGCGGTGTTTAGGTTTCCATGCTTTTCAAAATCTGCGTAAGATAAGGTTTCTGCTCTTATAAAGCCTCTTTCGAAATCGCTGTGGATAACGCCAGCGCAAGCGGGGGCTTTCCAGCCTTTGTTGAAAGTCCAGGCGCGGACTTCCTTTTCGCCGGCTGTGAAAAATGTTTGCAAACCGAGAATTGCGTAGCCTTTGTGAATAACTTGGTCTAAGCCGCTTTCTGCCATGCCTAAGTCCTTTAGGAAAATTGACTTTTCTTCTCGTTCCATGCCAGAAAGCTCTTCTTCAATTTTACCGCAGATAATTGCCATATCTTGGCCTCGCTCGGCGGCGTATTTTTTTAGCTGTTCGGTGTAGGCATTGCCGGTTAAAACATCGCTTTCGCTTACATTTGCGCAGTAAAAAATTGGTTTTGCTGTTAAAAGAGCAAGCTCAAAAATAATTTCTTTTGCAGTTTCGCTTTCTTCAAAAGCTCTTGCTGGCTTTCCCTCACCCAAATGCGCAGCGAGAGCTTCGCAAGCGGCTAGCCTTTCTTTTGCTTTTGCCGCTCCAACGCGGGCGTTTTTTGCTTCTGCGGCAAGCCGCTTTTCAACGCTTTCCAAATCTTTCAATATAAGCTCTGTTTCTATAATTTCAACATCTCTTATAGGATCTACCGTTTCGTGAACATGGATTATATTTTCATCGTCAAAGCAACGCACTACTTCCATAATAGCTTCGCACTCTCTAATATGCGTTAAAAATTGGTTGCCAAGCCCTTCGCCATTTGCCGCACCCTTTACAAGCCCCGCAATATCCACAAACTGCGTTACCGCCGGAACTAAGTTCCTCGGCTTATAAACCTTTGCAAGCACGTTTAAGCGTTTATCGGGCACGTTAACCATTCCAACATTTGGATTTATGGTGCAAAAAGGATAGTTTGCACTCTCTGCGCCTGCATTTGTAATTGCATTAAAGATAGTGCTCTTGCCAACATTAGGCAAGCCGACAATACCGCATTTAAAACCCATATCGGTTTTTACCCCATTCCTCTCTTAAATTTTTTGCTCCACCACACCAAGAACGGCGCGCTTATGCAAATTGAGGAGTAAACGCCCACAGCAACGCCAACCGACAAGACTATGCCGAAATCGCGAATGCTGGAGCCGCCCATAATAGCGAGCACTACGCACACAAATAATGTGGAGGAGCTGGTGATTACGGAGCGGGAGAAACTCTGGTTAATGGAAATATTTATGCGGTCTTCCAATGTTTCCTTGGCAAGCATTTTATTTTCGCGAATACGATCGTAAATAACTATTGTATCGTTGATTGAATAACCTATCATTGCAAGGAAGGCGGCTATCATGGCGCCATCTACAGGCAAGCGCAAAATGCTGATAAGGCCCAAGCACAGAATTGTATCGTGCACCAGGGTTATTATGGCGCCTGCGCCGAAACCAAGGCCCATTTTTCCAAAGCGTGCCCATATATAAATACCTATGCCAAGCCAAGAAAGAACAATCGCCAAAATAGCGTTAAAGCGAAGTTCCCTGCCTATTGTTGGACCTACTACATCTGAACCAACAATTTTAGGCGAACCGGCACTTGCCAATGCTGCGCTTAATTTTTCGCCGGTTGCTTTAACAGCTTCTTCGTGCGACTCGCTTGTTCGTATGCTTAACATATATTGATTTAGAGAGGTGCCGCCAAGTTTGCGAATAGTTGCATTGCCCAAACCGCCTTTTCCGAGAGCATCTTTTAATTCTTCGGTGCGGGAGGAATCATCGGGGTATTCGATTGTGTAAACTAAACCGCCTGTGAAATCTATGCTATATTCAAAGCCCTTAACAGCCACAAGCCCAATGCACAAGGCACATGCAGTTACAGATAACCTTGCCCAAATTCCACGCTTGGAAACAATTTGGAACCTTGCTTCTTGCAACCATTTAATGCCCTTGCCCATGCTTAAAGTTTTTGCATCGTGCCTAGATAGTTTAAAATCAAAAATTGCTCTGGTAACGGTTAGGGCAGAGAAGAGAGATGCGGCAACACCTACCATTAATGTTAAACCAAAACCCTTTACTGGGCCTGTGCCTATTCTATAAAGTATAAATGCTACAAAGAATGTTGTTATGTTTGCGTCTATAATTGCGCTGAAAGCTTTTTCGTAGCCTTTTGAAACGGCCATTCTCGCCATTTGCCCGGCTCGCAGTTCTTCTCTTATGCGTTCATAAATTATTATGTTGGCATCTAAAGCCATTGCTACTGTTAAAATCATGCCGGCAATGCCGGGGAGCGTTAGCGTTGCGTTGAACATTGAAAGCACTGCGCCAATCATAATCACATTTACGAAAATACCAACATTGGCTACTACGCCTGCAAAGCTATAATAGAAGAGCATGAATATAAGGCAGATGATAAAGCCTACTATGGCAGAACCAAAACCTGCTCTAATATTTTCTTCGCCAAGGCTTGCGCCAACATTCCTCAACTCAACGATTTTCATTGGAGCGGGCAATGCGCCTGCGCGCAAAACAACAGCCAACTGAGTTGCCTCTGCCATATCTTTTAAACCCGTGATTTGAGCCTCGCCGTTTGGAATGCGGTCGCGAATAACAGGTGCGCTGATAACCTGGCCATCTAGCACTATTGCCATTTGCTTGCCTTTATTGCGCTCGGTAACTGTGCTGAAAATTCTGGGGCCATTCCCTTTAAAGCGAAGCGACACCGCTACTTGCCCAGCGGAAAGACCATCGGTAATGCGGTATGGGCTTGCAGTTGCAATGTCTTTACCACCCACTGGTTCTGGATTGCGGTTTAATAGGTAAAGCTTTTTCAATTTATTTCCATTTGCTTCTCTTTCAAAGCCACGACCCCAAGCAAAGGCTACATCTCTTGGAATTAGAGCCTGCACTCCAGGCATGTCTAATATGGCTTGGACTCTTGAAATGTGTTCTTCGCGAACGGCTAAGTCTGAGCCGTAATTCACCATATAGCCTGTGAATGGGCGATCTGGGTTTATGTAAGTGATGCCTGCGAGTTCATCGCTCTGGGATTGATCAACAGTTGGTTGGCTGGGTGTTCTGCCAAGAGTTAGAGCTTCCTCATCTAGGTCGTCGTCGCTTGCAGCTATGGAATCTGTTTCTATTTCTGCAATTGCATCTGTGCTTGCTGTATCTGTAGTGGCGGCATCTGTGTCTGTTATGCTCCGGCCTTTTTGGAAGTTTTCTATTAAGCTTAGAGTTCTGCCTGCTTTTTCTTGTTCTGCTACTATTATGAACTCAAGTTTTGCCGTGCCGCCTACCAGGTTTCTGGCATCTTCGGCATCTACGCCTGCAAGGTCTGCCACAATGCGGTTATCGCCGCTGGGGTAGATTTGCGGTTCAGAAAGACCATACTGATCTACTCTGTTGCGTATGATTTCAAGCGAGCGTTCTTGAACGTCTGAAGCTTCATCGGGCCTCAAGCCGCTTTTATCTATTTCCAAGACTATGCTTGTACCGCCAGCTAAATCCAAACCAAAGTTCACGGATTTATCAATTATCTTTGGATTTTCCTTGGCGAACCTAACTTTTTCGTCGCCTTTTTTTGTGTGATATTGAATTGAGGGCCACAAACTGTAGCCTGAGAGCAATACAACAGCCAGAATTATCCATTCACGGAGTCCAAAACCTTTTTTTGTCATTTTTTGTCCTTTCTATTTTTTTAGTGTCCCAAAATATAGAAAAAAATATCTCTTACACAATCTTTTCCACTGCAAACCTTGGTCTTTGCTTTGTTTCAAGGTAGATTTTACCCACATATTCGCCTACTACGCCAATTGAGAATAAAATCAAGCCGCACAGGCTCCATATTGAGCAAATAAGGCTGGACCAGCCAGGGACGGTGTCACTGTAGAAATATTGGAAAAAGGAATAAACCATCATGCCTAGGCTTATAACGAAAATAGCTATACCTAAAACTGTGATGATTCTGATGGGTTTTGTTGAAAGAGAGGTTATTCCTTCTACAGCGAATTTCAGCATTTTATGAAATGGATATTTGCTCTCCCCCGCAAGCCGTTCTTTCCGCTCATAGTAGGCAATGCCTGTTTTAAAGCCAAGCATGGGAACAATGCCGCGCAAAAATAAATTCACTTCTCTATACTCTGCCAAGGCGTTTAAAGCCTGCTTGCTCATAAGCCTGTAATCAGCGTGATTGTAGATGATTTTTGCTCCCAATAAGTTCATAAATCTATAAAAAGCATGAGCTGTTGCACGTTTAAAAAATGAATCTTTGGCACGGTTAGACCTTACCCCATAGACAATCTCGCAACCAGAACCATAGAGTTGCAGCATCTCATCGACAACGGAAATATCGTCTTGCAAATCGGCATCCATTGATATGCTCACATCTGCGTATTCCCTAGCGGAAAGAAGCCCGCATAAAAGAGCGTTTTGATGCCCTCTGTTTTTTGATAGCTTTATGCCTGTGAAATTCTTGCTCTCTGCGCAAAGATTTTCAATGATTTCCCACGTGTTGTCACGCGAACCATCGTCCACAAAACATATTTTTGATTCACTGGAAATAACCTTGCTATCTATAAGCCGCTGCACAATGCCTAGCAATTGCTTTGCTGTTTCGGGCAGGACTTCCTTTTCGTTATAGCAAGGAACAACAATGGCAAGAATGAGATTGGCCATAACTAAAATCTCCTTTTTATGTCTTCTATGGGCATTTTCATAAAAATAGCTTCCCCTTTTGGAGTTTCATAAGGATTTTGCAAAGATAGTAAATCTGAAACTATTGCTTTCATTTCCTGGAGAGAAAGCTCTGTTTCGTTTGAAATTGCTGAACAATTTGCAAAAGAAAGGGCGGTTTTTTTGAATATATCGCTTTCTTTGCTCTCATTTATGCTTTCCAAGAAATTCAAAATAGCTTTACCAGCGGCATTTATGGGCAAATGCGCAGGAATGCCGCGCAACTGCCAGGAATTAAAGCCAAAAGGCTCTACATAAAACCCCATTTTTTTAAGGCTGCCTTTTTGCTCCTCCAAAATAGGCGATAAATAAGCAGGAATTTCAACGGTTTCAGGAAATAAAAGTTCCTGGCAATTCAAGCTCTCTTCTTTCTGCAGAACCTGCAAAGCCCGCTCATAAAGAATTCTCTTATGCGCCCTATGCTGGTCTATTATAAGCATGCTGCCACCCTGTTCGCAAACTATGTAGGAGTTGCCGATTTGAAGGAAACCTAGGGAGTGGGGAGTAGGGAGTGGGGAGTGGTTGGTGTCTAGCGGAATTATGCGATCATCAGGAAAAAGCTCCTGAGCTGAAACTTTCTCCGCTCCCCACTCCCTACTCCATACTCCCTCATCGCTCGCCTTACTCTCTGCTATATACACCGGCGCATGTTCTCTAAGAGTATTGGTGATTGAGATGGAGGGATACGAGATTGTGCTTTGCAAAGCGTTGTGGATGGCATGGTTTACTGCCAGGAAAACGGCGTTGTCTTTTGAAAAACGAACTTCTCTTTTTGCGGGATGAACGTTTACATCGAAGGTTTCTAGGGGCATTTCCAGAAATATAACTGCTATGGGCGAGTAGTCGCCATAAGGGGAGTAGGCTTGGTTTATAGCTTTGGATATTAGAGCGTTGTGTATGGGACGTTTTTGTAAATAAATATAATGAGAATTTCTTTTTCCTGTTTGCAGTTCTTCTGGTGAACTGACAAAGCCGCTAACCCTAATTCCGTTTTCTGCCCATTCAACTTCACGCAGGGAACGAGCAATGGATGTTCCAAGGGCATCGGATATTCTCGTTTGCAAAGAGCCTTCTGCTGCGCAAAAAAGCAAGCGGTTATCTGCTCTGTATTCAAAGCGAACATTTTCATTTGCAATGGAAAGCCTTATTATGCAATCTAAAATTCTTGAATTTTCCACTGAATCATTTTTCAAAAATTCTGAGCGCACTGGAGCATTGAAAAATAAATCTTGAACGGTAATTGTGGTTCCCAGAGGCAGAGCGGCTTCTTCTTTTTTTACCAAAACCCCCGCCTCAAACTCCGCCTTAATTCCAACAGCACCTCCACTCCCTACCTGTCGAGTTACACTCTCTATCGTCAATTTTGATATTGATGCAATGGAGCTTAGGGCTTCTCCTCTGAACCCGTTTGTGCTTAATTTAAATAAATCGCTTGCATCTTTTAATTTTGAGGTAGCGTGTTGCAAAACGCTTTTCTCTATGTCTTCTGCTTCAATTCCACTGCCGTTATCTGTTATTTGAATTAAATCTTTGCCGCCCCTCTTTACGGAAACTTTTATTTGAGTTGCTCCAGCATCAAGGCTATTTTCAACTAACTCCTTTACCGCAGAAGCTGGCCGCTCAACAACTTCGCCTGCCGCTATTTGATTTACGACAGAATCGGGAAGGAGGCGAATCTTAGACATGGCAGGAAGATAGAAAAAAACTGTGGCTCCATATCTCTTCTAATCTTCGCCCCGTGCCCCTCTGCAGCGCCCAATCCCTAAAATGCAGGGATCCCAGAATCTGTGCCTGTAAACTAGGCCTACGTTTTTTTCCAATCGTGTTTCATCGGTTCCGCTTTCGGTTTTAGAGTGATAGCTGCGAGCAACCAAATTTGTATTTATCTCTAAAGATGGGTCTATAAAATTTCTGTTTATATCTGTAGAATCAAAAATCGGCAAAGAATAGCGCAAACCAGCTTCAATAGATTCATCGTAGCGAGGGTCTATGCTTTGGTCGCTTGTATAGCCAAAGACCGCTTCTAAATTTCTATAAAGCTTG
This sequence comes from Candidatus Fibrimonadaceae bacterium, assembly GCA_031281155.1. Taxonomy (GTDB): domain Bacteria; phylum Fibrobacterota; class Fibrobacteria; order Fibrobacterales; family Fibrobacteraceae; genus Fibrimonas. The sequence goes on along the minus strand of JAITFT010000161.1, from coordinate 5,009 downwards.
ATTGGAATTCTTATATAGTTCGTATCTTGCTCCAAAGACGTATCGCTCCAAAATTGCCATCTAAAATCTATATCGCCAACTCTGCTATCGCCTAGCATTCTTTTTGCAGTAGTGGTTATAAGTTTGCTGGCGCCTATATTCAAAAATCTATAAGCATCAAAAGTGCCATCAAAATCGCTCGATATACAGCCCAGCAACATACTGTAATAAATTAGCGCAGGAGATGCATCTATATTGCAATTTGCAATTGGCTGCATATTGAGCCTGCTAAATGTGCCTGTAACGTCCATGGAAATTGTGCAATTTTCATCGGGTGAAGTTCTGGGCGAAGGGCAAAAAGGGTAGGTATTATACGCCAGCAACTCAATTTCTCCTTGCTTTAACGGCAAATCACGCCAATAGATTCTGAAAGAAGCAAGGTCAAACAAGATTATGCTATTATCGCCTATTTTTCCGCTGCCTACCGTATTTATATCGCCCGAAAGCAGCACGTTTTTTGTGGTTCCAAGAATGGATAAATTTACGGCAAATGGAAATTGCAGAATATTTGAATTAACCGTTGCCGCTTCCACTCCGGAAGTTTGAACCCTTATATTAAGAGTTGTTGGCCGCCCGGTAACGGTATGCCTTTCTGCTGCGCCTACAGCTTTCCCTTTTTGCAGTGGCCTAAAAAACATATTTATAATTCTATCTGGGCTCCAAAATTCCGAAACCACATCAAAGTTTTTTATATAAGATGCTTTGCTTATTTCAAAATTTCCGGTTATGCTTGGGTTTGTTTGCGATTGCCTCGTTTGAAACGGAAGCCTGTATGCAACTTGACCTTGAACGGTAGCAAAAGCTGTTCCGTACTCAACGCTTTCCATTCTATAGTTTATAGACGGCAATTCTGCGTAAATGGTTATTCCATCGCTATCTAACCTTGTTCTTCCGCTTCCGTCTTTAATTCTAATCCAATGCTCGTCAAAGAATGCAAGGGTAAAATGCTCGGTGTAAAAAGACAAGTCTTTAAGGCTCGCATCTGCCAAATCAAATTGCAGTTTTGCAGATATTTTTTCATTGCCTTGCCCATAAGCAAATGCGGAATCTACTAAAACAATACCGTTTCTAATGCGCCCGTTAAGTGCGAAAGGTATTTTCAAAAAACCTTTTTCAAAGATGCTTTCCTTTGCTGTGAAGCTTGCTGTCAGCGAATCCAAGGCGTTTTTGCTTAAAGCGGTTCTCGCAGAAATATTTAAATTGGTATTTTTAATTTCTCCTATCCCGTTTGGCAAAAACCAATCGCCCTGCACCTGCGTATTTCCTGATACATTTTTAAAACCCTGGCTTAAAAAACCATCAAATTCTATTTTTCCAACATTATCTATGTTGTTTACCGTATAATTAACGTGAACAGGCAAAGCGCTTTTTTTACCGAGCCTGCTTATGTTTGCTTCTATATCGCCATTCCAAAAACCATCGCTTATGGATAGATGGCTAAAAATTCTCGCAGTGTCGCGAACTGCTTCAAAGCGTATATTTGGGAATTTTGCTATGCTGGAATCTAGCCCTCGAATGGCGATTTGCGAGAACATTATTTTGCTCTGAAAACCATCTGTTTTATTGTATTTCAAATCACCGTCTGCATAGCCGCTTGCAAGGGTTGAATCATTAAATGTAGCTAAAAGCGAAACTAAATCCATATTTGGAATATTGATGTTTGTTTCTTGAATTTCAAAATTCGCTCTTCTTTCAGAAGGCAGCAAGGCAAATAGAAAACCGCTGATTTTTCTGTAATTCTGTTCGATTTCAAAGTTCTTTATATTCAGAGAATCACCGTATATATCTACATCGGATCTCACTTCTATATTTAAATCTTGAAAAATTGTGGACACGGCAACAGAAGCATTGCCAATGTTTTTTTCAACATCGTGAACCCAGTTTCCGCTTACTATTCCGTGGTATCCTTTTAGCATTGTTGTATCTGCAAAAGGCAATTCAACGGTATTTATATTTTGCAAAGTCAAATCTATTTTTGGATCGAGTGTTCCATAAATTTCGGCAAAACCCTCGCCTGGTTGGTACAGCTTGAATGTAAAATATTCCTTATCCCACATAACCTCGCCGGTAAAATTGCTTTCGTAGCCTCTGCGTTTTATTGTGCCTTTTGGAAAGCGTATGCCTTCTGAATCTAGCCAAAGCGATACGTTTAATTCTTCTGCAGAGGCATAGTAGGCAAATGGAACTTTTGTTCTTAGGTTTGCTCTTAATTTTGTTTCCTTAAAGCAAAAAGAACCATTCAAAAGCGTTGGGCTTTCAAGTTGAACCATGCCTTCTGTCCATTGAACTGCCCAGGGCTCTTCGGAGGCAATGTTGGCATCGAATGTTATTACGGGATTGTTTATATCTGCTATTCTTGCATTGAAATTTGAACCTGCTCCTGTTGAGAAGTTTGTGGTAATTGTGTTTCCTTTTTTTGTTATTCTATGAAATTTTACATCTGTTGGCAGGGTTTCATCTGCAAGAACAATATCTATCCCTTTTATTTCCAGCTCTCCGCTTCCATCTAAATCTCTGTTTATATTGCCTTTGAAATTTATGCTTTCTCCGTTGTTCCCTTTTAATGAAATTTCGCTTTGGGATATTCTGGAATTATTTCCAACAGCGGTTATATTGGCGTTTAAGGCGGGCAATGGCCAGAGTTCGCCTATTTTTGTTTGCAGAGATAAATTAAAATTTAGCCTTGCTGTTAAAAGATTAATAGATAAGTTTGAGTGCAAAGTTACTTTTTCTATTTCAGGTGCTTCTTCCGGCCATTGTTCTTTTAGCCAAAAGGGCAGCTTTGCTATATTGGCAGAAATTTCTGCAGATATATCTTCCAATCGCAGCCTTGGGGCGTTTAATGTGATAAACAGGGAGTCCATTTGCCTATCGGAAATCAAAAGCGAGGCATCGGCAAATGTTTCGTTCCATCTATAATCTGCATTCAAAAATAAAGTGTTTGCCAAGTGCGTTCCTTCAATATTGCTTGCTCTTATATGAAACCTTTTATGCCGCGCAGATTTTACTGCCGCAAAAGAGTCCAAACTCCATTCTCCAATATCTTTAACATTTACCGTAGCTTTATTCACATTTACGGAAACCCTGAATGGCAGGTTCAAGTCGGGGTGGCTTAGGGATTTTATGTTTTTTTCATATTCTACGCTATCGATAAAGCTGCTATCGCTTGGAATTATTTTTACATAAATGCTATCTATTGAAATATTTAGCAATTCCCGCCGAAAACCAAGCAATGGGTGTATGGAAATACTTGGCTTTTCAAAAGTAAAGCTTGTGCTGTCAATAATAACCTTAACGCTTTCCCATCTTAGCTTAAATGGCGAAGAGCTTTGAAAGCTATGTGGGATTATCTGAACATTCTCTAGCTCTATTGGATTGGAAAGAAATGAAATAATTTTAGCTTTAACGTTTTTATACGTTTGAATTCCGAGACCCCCGATTATAAGGACTAACAGAATTTTCCAGCCATAAGCGAGCAACCATTTTTTCATTGTTTATTGCCGATTAACGAATACGCTTTTGCATACATATAAATTTGTTTCAATAAACTTGCAAAGCCGTTTGCTCTTGTTGGAGTTAGGCCTATTTGCAAACCTATATTTTGAAAAAAGTTTGGATCTGCGGCTAAAATATCTGTTGGTTTTTGTTCATTGTAAATTTTCAGGGCTAGGCACCCTAAGCCTCTGCTTAGAAGCGGTGCTGTTTCACCGCCGTCGGTATCCATGTGAAAATATAAAAGCCCGTTTTTGTATTCCGGTGCTAAAAACATTTTTGCTGCGCAGCCTTTAACTATAAACTTTTCTTGCTTTAATGAATCGATCATTCCAATATGCTCTCGCGCAATTTTCAATAAATACACCCATTTATCGTCTGGGTTTTCAAACGCTGCGAAAATATTTCTTATTTCATTTTGCGATTCTTCTATGGTCATTTTCTTGGGTTAATATAGTAAACGCCTAGGTGAGTCAGCGTAATTTTATCCATTAAACTCATTTTGCGCGGCTGCTACGCCCTTTGCTAAAAAAGCTTCGCAAATATTTGGGATTTTGCCGAGAACTTGCTCGCAAAGCGGCAGGTCTTCCTTGCTTATCGCTGAAAGAACCCAATTAACCAAATCCCAATGCTCCGGCACCAAACCAGCTCCAATGCGAACTCTCGCAAAGTCCTGCCCAATATGCGCAATTATGCTTTTCAAGCCGTTTTGACCGCCTGCGCTGCCATTCGGCCTTATGCGCATTTTACCGCAAGCAAGGTTAACATCATCGCTAAATACAAGCAAATTTTCTGGCTTTACTTTGTAAAAAGCGAGCAATGCCTGAACACTCTCGCCGCTCAAATTCATAAAAGTCTGCGGCTTTGCAAGCAATACCTCAAAATTTGCTATTCTCGTTTTTTGCACCAACGCTTTGCACTCGCTCTTCCATGCCGCTCCGCTAGACAATTTATCAATAGCCATAAAACCCAGATTATGCCTGGTACCAACATACCTTTGCCCCGGATTTCCTAAACCTACGAAAATATGCATGCTAGCCAGTAGTTGGTAAATTTCTTTGGCCTGTTATAAACTGTTTTACGAAAGGATTGGTGGTGTTTTTTATTTGATCTACTGTTCCGACTTCTATTATGCGGCCTTTGTAAAGCATGGCTATGCGATCTGCAACCTTGAAGGCGCTTGCCATATCGTGGGTTACTACAACGGAAGTAACGCCCAGCTTGGCTTGCATATCTAAAATTAAATCGTTGATAACATCGGATGTTATTGGATCTAAGCCTGTGGTTGGTTCATCGTATAAGATGATTTCGGGGCTTAGGGCTATGGCTCTGGCGAGAGCAACGCGTTTTTTCATGCCGCCGGAAAGTTCGGAAGGCATTTTTGTGCGAAACTCCGGCACCAGATTTATGAGTTTCAATTTTTCGGTTACTGTATCTTGAATTTGTTTTTCGCTAAGTTCGGGGCGGTGCTCTCTAAG
>JAITFT010000104.1 GCA_031281155.1 Candidatus Fibrimonadaceae bacterium | reverse complement strand
ATAAATATACATTTATTTTTTTTAAGAAAAAACTTTTCTAGAGCATTATTGGCCATAAAACTTTAGAATAATCGATAATAATGGCCTAATTACCATCCATTTAATATGGAAAAACTTTTATAGACTTCTATAAAATCTTGTGCCAGTTTTGTGCCATTTTTAATGGTTTTAACCGTTTTGTGAAGTGTAGACTCTTCATCTGCTAGTTGGTCTCTAACCTTTCCAAGAGCGGTGCGGAGCTTTTTCATTTTATTACTTTGCTCTCTGCTTTTACATTCTGATAAGCACTTTGATGCTGCAGTCAATTCTTTTATATCAACTTCTCTGCTTGATTCTAATAGTTGAGTGAGTTCATCCAAACGATTTTTTAACACAGTACTATAATGATTATAACTACTAACAGTTGTGTCAATATCAAATGTCACCGAGCCACCATGGATAGGTGCATGTATTATTGTAAGGTTATCTATTTTGTACTGACGAGCATTTTCTTGAACATCAATTGTTTTATTAAGTCCCAAATCATCAAATGTTGGGAGTTTTTGTGCTAGAAGATTCTTTAAGCTGGTTTCTGGGTACATAGTGTCAGGATGTTCAATCAATTCATATTTGATTTCGGGATCATTTTCCTGAAAGCTTGTATAAGAATAAATCGTATCTAATATAGTGCCTCGAATCATATCATGATAATGCTGTCGCTCTTTACCTGCTACCTTAAGCAAAATTACCGAATCTTTCTGTTGGATATACGCAAATGTATCTGGTGAGAAATACAGTAATGCGCCATATCGCCAAACTTTTGATTTTTCGAAAGAAGCTTCAGTAGATCGCTTTACAATAATCCGAGGCATAATATCGGGTGGAAATGGCATAGGGGTATTATCGTCTTTTTGTTTTGCATCAAACCGAGTAAAAAGACGTTCGTGCTTGAGGAATTCAGGGAAGTACGTTTCTTCTGGTTGGTCCTTATTTAGACATTGAGGAATGATCAATACGCCTTTATTATTATCTTCATAAGCTAATTCATACTTAATTAAAAGTCTATATAAAAAATGATGCTTATCCATAGGATATTTAACAATACTATCAGCAAAAATTTTATTAAAATCGCTAATTTTAAGTTGATAATGTTCCTGAATATTTTTGAGCCAATTAATTATATGATATATTCCCCATGTAATCCATTTTGGGCTTAGAACTAAAGTGCAAAATTCATCAATTTCCTCATAGTGAAGACATATTCCAAGACTATGAAGTGCTTTTAGCATTTCATTGCTAACTTCTGGAACAACTTGTTTAAAATCATCAATTGTTATGTAATCGCGCTCATCGCTAAAAGTTGATTTAAGCTTTTCTTTTGCTAAGAAGTAGTTATTTGGTATGTTTTGACCCCAAGCAGGGTCATTTACTATATGCTGTGTTATTTCAAAACGAAAATTTTCAAGTTTTCCAACATCATCTTTAATGGAAAAATAATAAAATTCACAAAGATGCTTGGTATAGTGCTTTCTAATGTAATTTTCTTCAATATTTGGTTTATGATCATCTTTTATATTTGCTAAAACGTATATTTTAGAATCACCACCATAATCGCGTACATGGTTGAGCCAGTAATCAAGTCTATTTCTTCCTTCTGTCCTTCCATCGTATAAAATAATATAGATGCACCGCTCCGATAAAAAACAACGATGTGCCGCATGCGTTATTGAATGCCCAGCAAAATCCCAAATATGGACATTTGTATTATCTTTTTCGGATATATTACAATAAGCATCTTTCAACTTAAATGAAGTTATATCAACGCCTTCTGTGCTTTCTCTTTCTTCAGGCATCTTTGCTTTAGGATCAACTAGACGTCGAGCAAGAGATGTTTTACCTGCACCTTTTTCACCAAGGATTATAATACGAGCTTCGTTTAGGTTTTCGCTTCCTGACAATTCCATTTGTTCTAAATAATCGGCAACTGCTTTAGCACCTAAATCTTTTATTTCTTGCGGTATATTCAAACGTAACTTTAACGCTTTTTTGTCAATTTGAAATCTGTTTTGGAGTATATTTTTATATAACACGCTCCAATAACCACAGCCTATATTACTAAGTGCTTTTTGAAAATTATTCCAAACATCGCCATATAAACTTATATCATTATTAAACTTGTCATATGTATTTTCTTTAATATATGAAATATCCTCTAAAATTATGTTATATAATTTTAGAGGATATTTACTAGCAGTGAGGAAATCGGCTGTGGTAGCTGTGTCGATGGCTGTAGAGATAGTATCATAATAGAATATGGTATCATATTTAGCGACGTAGTGGGCAACTGTGACGGCATAGGCAATGGTAGCGCAAGAGGCAGCGGAAGCTTTGGTTAATTTGGCTACAATGTCATTGGCATCATTGATGGCATCACGGGCGGCATTGTCAGCCTGGGCATGAGCACGAGCAGCATTACGAGCAGCATCGCGAGTGCTGGCGACATAGGCATTGTCGTTGCTATCATTATAGATAGCAACAATGTCAATAGCATTTATAATAGCATTAAGATGTTGATGAATCTCATTCTTTTTCCAAAAGTTAAAATTTCCGGCTGCCCCTATAAAGGGCAAAATTCGCAATGAGCAAAGCCACAAAAAAAATACGGTTTGCTCACGATTTAAATCTTTGATTTTTTCCTTAACTTGTTTAATGACAGTTTTTTCTTCAGATAATTCCTGCCTATTTACGTTTTTTACGTTTTTCTTTTTTTTGGACATAGCACAACCTTAGGTTAAATATCTTATGGAGGAGAATGTAGCAAACTGTTATCAGTTAGTTAACCTTTCAAAGGATAATAATGAAAAATATCAAAAAATGTATTTTTTACAATTTTACCTATCTTTTCTAGCCATTTTGGAAATGGTACAATGCACCTTTTGTCACTCCACTTGTAGTGGCCCGGCCTTAAAAAAAGGTAGCTTTAGTTAAACCAGTTCAAATGTCCAAATTATTAGGAGTATCCGCCAGCGGCTTTTACAGCTGACTAAATAGGCCACCCTCCAAGGGAGCCGTTTTCCGCCAGCACCTGCAAGAAAAGATTCGGTAGGCTTGGGACAGCCACGGTGGCTCGGCGGGCAGCCGGACAATCACAGCGGATTTGAAAGGCCTTGGAATGGCGAGCTTCGGCAAGAAAAAGGTTGCCAGCGAAATGAAGGGAATGAGCTTGAAGTGCAAGACCAAGAGGCGTTTTGTGGCAACCACCGATTCCAAACGCAATGAGCCGATAGCTCCCAATGTTCTGGATAGGAACTTCACCCAGAGTTCTCCCAACCGCGCCTGGGTAAGCGACATAACCTATTTGCCAGTTAACGGCAAGTGGCTTTATCTCGTTGTTTTCATCGACTTGTTCAGCCGTAAAGTTGTTGGCTGGGATTTAAGCTCGTCGCTCAAGGCAGAATCAACTATAAAAGCTTTTGAGCAGGCTGTTTGCCAGCGTAAACCGCAGCGAGAGCTTATTGTCCATAGCGACAGAGGAATCCAGTATGCTTGCAAAGATTTCCGAGAATGCCTAAGCAAGCACGCTTGCATCCAAAGCATATCCAGGAAAGGCGATTGCTGGGATAATGCCGTTTTTCGGCAATTTGAAAAAACGATTGATTCACCATAGGAAATATGAAACAGTAGAGGAGTTAAGAATAGACTTATTTCGTTATATAGAAGTTTATTATAATAAATTTAGGAAACATTCTGCAAATAACTACTTGACACCAGAGGAAAAAGATTCTACATTTAAAAACAACAAAGCAGTGACTTAACTTAAAGTACACTTTTTCAGGGACAGTTCAAAAAAATTTTGTATATTATACTCCATAGTTTCCTAAGGAGAATGAAAATGCCAATGATTAAAGAAGTTGATCTTAAAATCAATAAAGTACAACAAAGCGTAACGAGTATGTCTATGTCTTGCGACCCTTGGTGTGGACCAGCAGAGGCGTGCAATCCCCAATGTGTGCCGAGTTGTAGCCCTAGTTGTCCGCCATGCTACCCATTTGGTCGTTGTAACCCCGACTTGTTCAAAAGAAGCTAGAAGTTATGGAATCACTTTAACTTACGATAATAAAAGACTTTTCAATGACACAAGGTTTCTTTAATTTTGTAGATAGTATCTTAATATCTAAAGGATATAAGAAAGCTATTCTTATAAATCATAACACGTGTCAAATATATGAGATAAGCCTGAACATGGCTGACTTACTTTTAATGGTTCAAAAAGGAATGTCAATCAACGGTTTAGGTGTAAAAATTGAAAAATGTTTAATTCCAAAATTTATAGGTATTTTAAAGTTTTTGGAGCAAGAAAAATGCGGATATTTTGGAGAAAAAATTGTAGATAATACAAAAACAAACGAATTTGACAAAAATAGTTTAAAAATGATTTGGTTAAAGCTTACATCAAAATGTAATTATAAGTGCATACATTGTTATGATGAAGGTGGCTGTAATTCCACAGAAGAACTAAATTTACAAGAATACAAAAACATTATAGATACTTTTTCGTCAAATTTTAAGATTGATACGATACAATTAACAGGAGGCGAACCTCTTCTAAGAGGAAAAAAAGTTATAACAGAACTCGTTGATTATATTAGCAAAAAAAATATCAATATTGAAATCTTTAGTAATTTATTTTTTTTAGACCTAGATTACATAAAAATATTTAAGAAATATAAAATAAATGTTGCAACAAGTTTTTATTCTCAATACGAAAATATATTTGATGAAATTACAAAAACAAAGGGAAGTTTCAAAAGCGTATGTAATAAGATAAAACTATTGAAAGACCATAATATACCAATACGAACAGGAATAATAATAATGAACCAAAACTCCAATGAACACACAACATTAAGAAATTGGATTAACAATGAATTTGGCTTAACTGAAAACAAGTATCCTGATATAGTTCGTCCGGTTGGACGTGGAGAAACAAAAGGTGTTGTACCGAAAAAATTATTTGAAAGCAAACACCATATTACAAAAGAGAAACTTTACCAAAATATTTATAAAGCAAAGTATAACACTATATTTCATAGTTGTTGGGGTGATAAATTGTCAGTTGAAAGCAATGGTGATATGACGGCATGTATTATGTCAAAGGTTATTGTTGGTAATGCAAAAAGTACACTAGATATCGTCAATTTAAAAAAATCCTATTCCTATAGATTTTTTACAAAAGATAAAGTTGATACTTGTAAACATTGCGAATATAGGTATATTTGTTTTGAGTGCCGAGCTATGTGTATAAATGTTGATAATGAGCAGATGACAAAGCCAAATTTTTGTACATATAATCCATATACTGGCAATTGGACTGTCCCCAAAAAGTGTACTTTAAGTTTAAGCCACTGATTTGTTGTTGCTTGTAAATATAGAATCTTTTTCCTCCGGTGTCAAGTAATTGTTGAAAGAATGTTTTCTAAAACAGTTATAATAAACTTCTATATACTAGAATATATTTTTTCTCACTAGTGTCCCATTAATTTTTCATTCCTCTTCTATTTCCTCTCCAACAGTCCGCATAGATTGCGGCTCGCTGTTTGCGGAAATGCTGTTTTTGGTGAGATTTTGCTGTTGAGGAAAGACGGCTATTGGCTCATTTTGCCGTTGCGGACAGCGGACGGGGCAACGGCTTTTTTCCATTCTTCAAGAGTCATAGTGGCAGAAAATGCAACTAGACTGTTTGGAATTTTCCCAATATCAATTAATATCGCCTCTGCTTCTTTTGGCGAAACAGCAAGGCTATGTGATGCCGCCCAACTTCGGACGCCCAAATCAGAAGAGGATAACATTTCTTTAAACATTGGATGAGTTAAATCTCCTTGTTTCTTAATTTGTTGATAAATTTTTATCAGCTTATCGTGAGCCTTATTTCCTTTTTTGTAGTCTCCTTGTTCCGTCGCTTTTCCATGTTGACTGGCGTATTCTATGTATTCTGATACCAGTTCTTCAATGGTTTTGCAACAGTTGGTTATTTTTTGATTAACTTTCATAGACCTACTCCAAATTGCTTTAAAATTTTCAGACCAAAGTCATATTGTTCTTGTAACGACTTGCCGCTTAGCCAGTTTCTTACCGTTTGCCCATTTGTAAAGTACGGTTTTGAAGAGTAAAAGTTGCTTATTAAAATATGCGTTTCTTTGTTTATAGCAATAATATTCGCAGGATTGTGAATTAATTCAGGTGCAAAACCAGAGCGCATTGCTTTGATTTGGGATTGTTCAACAATGTGATGCCATTGCATATTTTCTCCAATTGGTCCCAAATGCTTTTTTAATTCTGTAAACGTTTTGAATCCTTCCTTTGGGTTAATTTCAGCCTTAGATATCGTCTTTACTACTGGTTCAGCCGCTTCTTTTGCAAGAACCTTGGCGCCACCTTTCATAATCGCTTTGGTACCTATTTTTACCAAAGCTCCTGCAAGAAAAACATCTGTTGCAGTCATTACCGCATGAAACGTTCCCCATCCATAGTTTCCTTCTTGGAAATTATGAATAGCATCTCTTCCTGAACCCCATATAGGAATAAAGCTTTCTGCAAAGCTAGGTTGCCCAACAGTCTTTGCGCTTTCTTCAGTTGACCCTCTCGCCTCTAAAATTTCTACTCTTGCTTCTTCATCTATAGTTAGATCGGCATCATTATAGTTGAATATTGGGTTACCGCCTTCTGTTCTTTCCATGGTGACTTCACCATCAATATAAGCACCAGTATTATCAAACACCCACTGCCTAAAACCATCTACCGTCTGTACATCTATAGGGACATCCCATGTAACATCATCTGTTGTTGTCCCGTTCGGGTCATTAGCCTTAACCGGGTTCCCCCTACAATACATGTACAGATTAACCCCATCCACCAGCCCAGCCGGATCCACCGCTGTCCATCTACTCAGCCAGCCGGAGTAATACCTCGCCAGCATGTAGTAAAGCCCACTCTCCTCATCCTTTTCCTTACCCGTATAACGGTATCGCTTCTGGCTCACCTCTGTACCAGAACTTCCAGCTTGATAACTCGTATCGCCATAGGGATAATATTCCTCATAACTGATAATAGCTGCATTTCCATCTAGTTCCAATGTAGCCGATTCAATGTTATTACTCAACTGGTATCTTTGCACAGGAACGGTAGGTCCGCTGCCAACAGTTAATGTTTCAACAAGTGCAATTCGTTTCTTGTCATCCATTATGTGAAGCGTTTCACGTTCTAAAACCAAAGATCCTACAAAATCCTTCTTCCTAAAAATCTCAAATCCACCAAGATAAAGCCGTGTCTCTACAATATTCCCTTTCTCAACAACTTTTCTTACTCTCTCCCCACCACCATCATAATTGTAATAAGCTTCTGTGCTACCGCGCGTAATATGTCTCAACCGTTCTGCAAAATCCCACTCCATATTTTGCAAGTGAGGCATTTTTGTCATAGAACCATGTTCGTTATACGCATAACTCACGGCAGGATCATTGCCAATTTTAGTAGTCATTAATTGATTGTTGTTAGGCTCATAACTATACGCTCTATTCCACACAACGCTGCTATTGGCTTTATGTATCAAATTTAAAATATTACCAACTTCATCGTACTCCCATTCTCGCGTATACCTGCGCAATGCGGCAGCATCATTAGGCAGCGGAGACTGAGGATAGCCGTCAGCCTCAATGCCTGTGCTCGCATCGCTGTCAGCGTGCTCCCTTCCCGTGGCTTTCACCAGCCTGTACAGCGCATCGTACTCAAACGCCTGGCTCGGGCTTACAGCCGTTCCGCTGAAATAAACCGTCTGCTGGGCATCATCTATTATTTGCGTAATATTCCCCATAGGGTCATACTTGTAATTTAAATCCTGTAACTTTTCCGTACCGTTGTTTCTCGTTGTAAGTAATTTTGTCAGCCTAAATGTATTTTCATCGTACTCATATTTCGTTGTTGCCCCATTGCCGTACTTAATCCGCTTCCTCTGCCCCTTTGGGTTATATGATATGCCCGCAACAAAATCCGTTTCCTCTGCTGAACCTCGTAACTTTGCTCTTACACCTTTCAGCAACCCGCCCTCGTCGTAAGCGGGCATTATCTCGCTCGCAGGGATAGCGGCGTTATGAGGCGTAAGCAAATTAGTCGCACGGTTCAA
>JAITFT010000033.1 GCA_031281155.1 Candidatus Fibrimonadaceae bacterium | reverse complement strand
ACGAGTGTATTTTTATATTGGCTCCAGCAGGCAGTATAATTTTATATGCTACAGCGGAATAAGCTGAACCAGACCATCTGAAAGCAGGCTCTTCGTAATTGCCTTGAACCAAATTAACTGTTTCGCCAACTGAAACAAAGGCCAAGCTATCGCTGTAATTTATGCTTTTGGTTGCATTATCTAGCAGTTCTGTGATAGTAATAGGCGCTGCATTCCATACTTGTAAAAGAAACTCGCCTGCTATTTCTGGAGCCCAATCCGTTACCACAATGTAATAATCGCCAGCAGCAAGGTTCGTAAGTTCCAAATAAGAATCTAAACCTAAATAACCCTCACAACTACCGTCACAATCATCGTTCTCAGCTACCAAGGAGTATTCGCCGTCAGCCTCTGCCTTATAGACATACAAAAAGGAATCGCCATCTGGCTTTGATGAGTGTATTTTTATTTTGGCTTCGTCAGGCATTGTTATTTTATATGCTACAGCGGAATAAACGAAACCAGACCTTCTGAATTCATCATTGTTGCCTTGAACCCAATCAGCTGTTTCGCCACCTGCAATGAAAAATAAATTGTCGTTATAACTTATGCTTCTAGTTGTTTTGTCCAGCAATTCTGTGATAGTAACAGGCACTACGCTCCATACTCTCAAAGAATAATCTCCTGCTCTTTCTGGCTCCCAATCCGTTACCACAATGTAATAATCGCCAGCAGCAAGGCCCATGAGTTCCAAATAAGAATCTAAACCTAAATAACCCTCACAACTACCGGAACAATCATCGTTCTCAGCTACCAAGGAGTATTCGCCGCCAGTCTCTGCCTTGTAAACATACAAATAGGAATCGCCATCTGGCTTTGATGAGTGTATTCTAATATTGCTTCCTTCTGGCAGTGTTATTTTATATGCTACAGCGGAATAAACTAAATCTGACCTTCTGAACTCACCATCGTTGCCCTGAACCCAATCAACCGTTAAGCCAGCAGAGTTAAAATCCAAGTTGTTGTTGTAATTTATGCTTTTGCTTGCATTGTTTAGCAATGCTGTTAAGCTGATGGGCCCAGTTTGTGCTTGCAGCATTGCGGGGGTTAAACAGAGGGCTATAGCGAATGCTATAATTTTGGGAAAAGAGAGGGTTTTCATAGCTGATTCTCCTGTATTTGATGATGATAATATAGTAAATTTCTATATTCCGAATGTATGAAACGTTTTTTTACATTGATTTTTATGGTAACACTTGTAAATGTGCAGGCCCTGGAACTGGGAGCAAGGATAAATCAGCTTGGCTATGGAGAAAAAGCCAAGAAAATTTTGGTTTATAAAAATACAGACGCCGCAAATGTTGAGTTTAGGGACCTAATGACCGACAAAGTCGTTCTAACGGTGCCGTTCTCTCCAGCGGCAACTTGGGAATATAGCGGCGAGTCGGTACGCAAGGCTGATTTTTCTGCAATCACAAAACCCGGGCTTTACGCCGCTTACGTAAACGGCACTAGAATATCAGATAATATTTTTGTGCGAAATAATGTTTACGAAGATTTGCTCAAAGCCTCTTTGAAATGGTTTTACTACCAAAGAGCAGGAATAGCGCTTGCCCCCGAATTTGCCGGCAAATGGGCTCGCGCAGCAGGCCACCCAGACACCGCTGTTTATTTCCTCCCCGAAAGCGAAAAGCCGGAAGGCTGGAAAATCAGCAGCCCCAAAGGTTGGTACGATGCCGGTGATTATGGCAAATACATTGTGAATAGCGGAATTTCGGTTTTCACTTTGCTGAATTTTTATGAACGCTTTGAGGCACAACTCAAAAAATTATCACTCAATATTCCAGAAAGCAAAAGCAGAGTTCCCGATATTCTAGAAGAAGTTCGCTGGAACCTCGACTGGATGCTTACAATGCAAGATCCCGCCGATGGCGGCGTTTACCACAAACTTACAACCGCCAGATTTTGCGGCAAGGTAATGCCGGCAGACGATACCGCTAAAAGATATGTGGTTATGAAAACAACGCCAGCTACGCTGGACTTCGCGGCAGTTATGGCGCAGGCATCGAGAATTTACAAGCCCTTTGACCCAAAGTTTTCAGAGAGAGCATTGAAGGCTGCGGAAAAAGCGTTTGAGTGGGCAGTGAAAAATCCGTTGGTTCTATTCAAACAACCAGAGGGAATGAATACCGGGCAATATAACCCCGATGATGAAGACACTTTAGACGAAAAATTATGGGCAGCAACGGAACTTTACATTAGCACAAAGAAAAAAGTTTATGCAGACTGGATAGACTCCCTTCCTTTTAACTCGCACGTTCCATGGTGGGGAAATGTGAATTTTCTGGCGGTGTACAGGCTTGCCGAGGCTAAAAACGGTTTTAAGAAAGACATAACAAAAGCTGCGCAAGACACCATGTTAACATTGGCAAATCATCTTAGAGACATAGCAGATAAATCGGCTTACGGCCTTCCAATAATTCCGTGGAATTTTGTTTGGGGTTCAAACTCCACCATTGCAAACAACGGCATTGTGCTTTTGCATGCATACTATTTAACAAAAGATAAAAGCTACTTAGATGCCGCTCAAAGAACGCTAGATTATATTTTGGGCGCAAACCCGCTTAAAATAAGCTATGTAACCGGCTATGGCAACAGAACGCCTATGCATCCGCATCATCGCCCTTCCGAGGCCGATGGCATTTTGGAACCGGTGCCAGGCATGCTTGCCGGCGGTCCGCACGATGGCGGGCAAGATGTGGGCCCAAACCCTTGGCAGTGCAAAGAGTACAGAAAATTAGGCACGCCCGCTCTAAGTTACATAGATGACTGGTGCAGCTATGCCAGCAACGAAGTTGCCATAAACTGGAACGCTCCGCTAGCGTATTTAGCGGGAGCATTGCATTATCTTAACAATCGTTGAATAGCTCGCTTCCCCTTGCTTTTTTCCGAAAAGAGCGTTCCGAGCTTGCCTTGAAAGCTCTTTGGTGTGGGAGCGTTAGAGTGAAATTTACTATATTCCATGTATTATGAAAGCTTTTGAACAGCAAGGGTACGAAGATTTGCCTGAGAATCTGGGAAAAGATGGATTAGTTGCAGCAATCCTTCGGTTGCAGGTTTCTCGTTCTGAAAATTTGAATTGGAAAGAGGATTATGCAGTGGCTTTAGAGGAAAAGTATGAGAATCTTTATAGACGCTAATATTGTTCTTGATGTATTGCTAAAACGAATAGACTTTATTGAAGAATCTGCGAAGGTTTTGGTTATATGCAAAGCAAAAAAATCCGCTCTTGCTCCGCATACAATTTCAAATATATTTTTTATTACAAGAAAAGAATACGCTGCTAAAGAACGTAAAGAGATGTTGTTGAATATATTGGAGTATGTAGATATAGTTCCTGTTGGAAAACATCAAATTGTTCAAGCTTTAAAAAACGATAATATGGACGATTTTGAAGATGCTTTGCAATTGGAATGTGCGAAAGAATTTAATGCGGATTATTTTGTAACTCGTGATTTATCTGGTTTCGCCAATATGGGAGTTGCTGTTATTTCTCCAGAAGCGTTTATAAAAGAATTTGAAAAGCAGGAGGGCTAAAAATGCCGCTTTTCGCCAACACACCCGCTTCGCCCTCCGGGCGTTCCGAGCCTCCCCGCCAAGCTCCCCAGCATGGGTGCGTTTTGCTCATGCCTAGACCGATAGTCGGCGCTTTGAAAATGCACACCCCCCCCCCTAGCGAACCAGTGAGCTTCTTACTTCAACGCCAAAACCTCTTCCCTCGTAAGCCCGGTAGCTTTAGCAATTCGAGCAGCAGAAAGCCCCATGGACTTGAAATTGCTGGCAGCTTGTTTCATGCCCCGCCCAAAGCCTGCCTTGTCGCCTTCACCAAAGCCCCGTCCAAAGCCTGCCTTTTCACCACGCCCAAAGCTTTCCCTTTTGGCGTAAGCAATAGTGGCATTGTAAACATCAATCTCTTTCATAGCTGCCTCATAATCACGAAGTTCACTCTCCGTGAAATTAGAAAATTCAGCAATGTCAAAAACGCCCC
>JAITFT010000004.1 GCA_031281155.1 Candidatus Fibrimonadaceae bacterium | reverse complement strand
AGCTCGGAAAGCGTAACCGTGGCGCTCCTGAGGAAAGGGCCTTTCTGCAGAAATCCCGTAACCTTCTCTTTCAAAAGCCTGCTCTGCTCACTGCTGGAGCTCAAAACAACTTCCGCAGAGCTGCTGGACACGGCAAAACCCTCCTGCCATTTCGGGTCGCTCCAGTCAAAAGGCTCAACGTCGCCAGCGCATGTCTGGACCACGATGCCCCCGATTACAAGGATTAACAGGATGAAAATATTTTTGAATATAAATTTAAGCTTGCTCATGGTAAGCTCCTGTGGTTGTGGCTCTCCAAAAGCTCGCCGGCTCGCTTTTCTGACTTGGCTGTGCAATGCATTTGGGGGTAAGATAGAAAATTTAATGGAACAACAGTATAGCAAACGCTGATTTAGTCGCTGGGGAGTAGGGAGTGGGGAGTGGATTCCGCTTTGCTATCCTGCAAATCTGATAATCCTGTAAATCGGGGTTCAGATAATTAATCCTCAACACAGCGAACACTGGACCGATACGACTTACCGTTGCTGAACCTGTCCACATCGCTGAGGTTGCTGCGCATGCTCCGGATCCATGCGAGGTTGGCACTGCCGCCCTCCGTAGCGCTCCACCAGTAGCCGTGGTCGCCGACAAAGTAGAAGTTGAAATTCCCGCTGTTGTAGGTGCCGCCCGGGAGGGCCGAAAAGCCGAACTCGTCCGTGCCATTCCAGCCGCTACTAGCCTTAAGTTTGGTTCCTGGGTTTGTGCCAGCGAATGTCACCAAGACATCCCATTCAGCATCGCTAGGCAAATGCCAGCCAGAAGGGCAAACGCCTTGACGCTTTGCTGGCACTTGATCGGCACAAAAATTGTTGTTGCAAGTTGAGGTAAGACCTAAAGCGGTAGCCCAATTGTAAAAACGACCGTAGGTGTCGCAGTTGTTTGAGTCGCCACTATAACAAAAACTGCCCGTTACTTCGTAATTCAAATTCTCTGCCATCCAAGTTTGAGTGCCGATCACAACGGTCTTGTAAGTCTTGCCATCACGAGAATCATACAAAGAACCGTATGATATGGCAACGCTCGAAGACGATGCCACGGAGCTAGAACTTTCAGCAGAGCTAGAGCTGGCAACTGAGCTTGAACTCGCAACGCTAGACGAGCTGGGCGACTCAGAAGAACTGCTGGGCTCTACCGCGCTACTACTTGGCTCCGCAGAACTGCTACTGGAAGCAATCGAACTACTGCTAGGCACGCTGCTCGAAGACGATGCCACGGAGCTAGAACTTTCAACTGAACTAGAGCTGGCGACTGAGCTTGAACTCGCAACGCTAGACGAGCTACTAGCTTCCGCAGAACTACTGCTAGCTTCCGCAGAGCTGCTGCTGCTCGGCGGCACATATTCACGCCAAATGCTGCCAGTGCAAACGTACTCCTGATCCTTCTTCGTGCTAAGCGAATTCGCATTCTCCGTTCTATGCCCCTCATTCGCCGAATTGCAAACACCCAAGCCGTAGCTCCCAGCCCAAAAACCGCGAACAAAACGCTCAAAATCGGGAACGTCAGCGGAAAGACCCCAAGACGCTATATTCCTCCTTATATCGCCCAAATCAGCGCCAGAAGCCCAATCCGCAATCTGGGTCTGCCTAGCCTCGTTATTCCACGTGCCATTCGTCTTTATACCCTGATTGAATTCAGTAAGCAGAACGGAAAACAAAGCCTCGCTCAAATCGCCCTGAAGCAAAATAGAAATAGCAAGCAAAATAGCAGAGCTCTCGCTATTGCCGAAAATGGACATATCATCGCTGCCTGCCAAGCTTCCCTCTATGCCGAACACCTTCAATATCTCGCCCTGGGCCTGTTTTTTGGCTTCGGCAACGCTTAGGCCGCCCTGCGCCAAGCTCAAAACACGCTCGTATTCCAAATGAGTGAGTATATTGACGTTGGCGTTATTCTTGTCTTTTACATCAGCAATGGAGTTCAGCGTGATTTGCGTGGCAGACTCATTCCCGCTAACCTCGTTGCGGTAAAAGCCATGCACGTTGAGCAGAACGTAGGGCGAAACCAGCTCAATGCCGTTTATCTCAAAACCGCCCCTATCATCTGTTATAGTACCCAAAAAACTGCGCCCCGTCTGCGCCAAATCGCTGTTCAGCTCGTAAAGCGTAACCGTTGCGCTCCTGAGAAAAGGACCCTTCTGCAGAAAGCCGGTGACCTTATCCTTGGAAAGACCGGCCGAACTGCTGCTAAGCTCCGCAGAGCTGCTGGACTCGGCAAAACCCTCCTGCCATTTCGGGTCGCTCCAGTCAAAAGGCTCAACGTCGCCGGCGCATGTCTGGACCCCGATACCCCCGATTACAAGGATTAACAAGATGAAAATATTTTTGAAAATAAATTTAAGCTTGCTCATGGTAAGCTCCTGTAGATAAGAAAAATGGGCCTTGGGGGAAAGATAGAAAATTTAATGGGACAACGGTAGGATTTTCTATATTACCCCCATGAAAAAAATAATCCTTTCCTTGCCCTTGCTGCTTGCAGTTATTTCCTGCGAAGTTGCGAAACCTTCACCTCAAGGCTCCGAAACCTTGCAAAAAAGATCCGATAGCCTCGCTGCCGAGCTTGCCGAGGTAAAAAGCGTTCTCAGTTATGTGCTTGAAAGAGGAATGAATTCCTCTTTTGAGCAGGTTAAAAGAGAACTCGAAAATGCCAACAGAGTTTGGGACTTGAAAATAGACGAAAGCCCCTCCTTAGGAAACCCAAATGCAAAAATCGTTATAGTTGAATTTTCCGAATTTGAATGCCCTTATTGCGCAAGAATTGCTCCATACCTAGACTCAATAACACGCGCTTATCCCGACAAAATAAGGCTTGTGTATAAAAACTTCCCGCTGAGCTTCCACGCAAATGCGCCGGCTGCCGCCGCCGCTAACTTAGCAGCCCAACAACAAGGCAAGTTCTGGGAATATCGCTGGGCGCTTGCTCCTCACTTCAGAAGCCTAAACGACTCCACTTATATAGCCATTGCTCAAGAAATAGGCTTGGATGTTGAGCAGTTCAAAAAAGACATGGTTTTAGATGCTGAAAAACGCGCCATAATAGATCGCGACATGAAGCTCGGCATGGAAGTCGGCGTTCAAGGCACCCCAAACTTCTACATAAACGGCAAACGCCAAGACAGATTTAGCCCTGCTTTGGTTGATCAGCTGTTGAGAGAACTATATTAATTGAGAACTGACGGAATATCCCTATGAACTACGAAGACGCTGGCGTATCTCTCGCAAGAGCAGATGCAGCTATGGTTAGCGTTAAAAAATCCGTTCGCACTACTTTCAACGAAGGAGTGCTCGGCGACATTGGTAATTTCGGCGGGCTTTTTACGCTTAATCACTTGGGCTTGAAAGACCCTGTGCTTGTGTCTTCGGTAGATGGCGTTGGCACAAAATTGAAAATACATTTTGCACTCAAAAGCCATGCCTTGCCAGGGCAAGATATTGTAAACCATTGCTGCAACGATATTTTAGTTCAAGGCGCCAGGCCGCTTTTCTTTTTGGATTATTTAGCAACGGGAAAATTGGAAAGCGGTGTTTTAGAAGCCGTTGTTGAAGGCATGGCAAAAGCTTGCCGAGAAAACGATTGCGTTTTAATAGGCGGCGAAACAGCTGAAATGCCCGGCATGTATCACGAAGGCGAATACGATATTTCCGGCACAATAGTTGGCGTTGTTGAGCGAGATAATATTATAAACGGCAAAAGCATTGCGCCAGGCACAGTGGTTTTCGGAATTCCATCTACAGGTCTGCACACAAACGGCTATTCGCTCGCTCGCAAAGCCTTGTTCGAAGCAGGCGGTCACAAACCCGATTCCGAAATTGGCCGAATATTGGCTGTTCCTCATCGCAGCTATTACCGCTCCTTAATAGACTTGGTGCCTTCCAAAAAATTGCAAGGTTTGGTGCATATAACAGGCTCCGGTTTTCAAGGCAATATACCACGCATTTTACCAAAGGGCGTTTCTGTAAAAATAAACCGCTCGGCATGGGAGGTTCCAGAAATCTTCAACCTTATTCAAAAATGTGGCGATGTTGAATTAAACGAAATGTACAATACATTCAATATGGGCATTGGAATGCTGGTATTCGCAGCCCCTGCCGATGCCGCCGAAGTTCGCAAGCATTTAGAAGACAAAGGTGAAACCGTTTTTGAGTGCGGCAGCGTAATTGAAGGCAACAACGAGGTGATATTTGTCTGAGTTTCGCCAGAATATTAGCACTGGCGAATGGGTGATTGTTGCCCCAGAGCGAACAAAGCGCCCAGCAGATTACTGCCGTGAAAGGCAAAAAACGCAAGTGCCGGCTCATAGCGAATCTTGCCCTTTTTGCCCCGGCAATGAGCATAAATGCAAAGAGCCTGTGTACGAAGTAAAGAGCGATGGCAAATGGACTCTCAGAGTTGTTCCCAATATTTTTGCGGCAGTAAATCGCCAAAGCCCTCCTGTGCGCGCTAAAGACGGGCTTTATCTAAGCGCAGGCGGCTACGGAGAAGCAGAGGTGATTATTGAAGCTCCCAGCCACAACGCAGATATAGCTTTTATGCCCGTGGAGCAAGTGCAAGATGTTATCCGTGCTTATCGCTGCCGCTTCAACGAGCTTTCAGAAGACCCTAATATTGCTATTGTAAATATTTTCAAAAATTACGGCCCCACGGCTGGCGCTTCTTTGGTGCATCCGCACTCTCAAATAATAGCCACAATGGTATCGCCGCCTCATATCACAGAGCAAATTTTTTATGCCCGCAGAGCGTTTAATACCTGGGGGCGTTGCGTTTATTGCGATATGATAAAAGAAGAACTTGCCGTGCGAAAACGCTTGGTTATGGAGAGCGAGCACTTTATAGCGTTCTGCCCCTTTGCTTCAAAATACCCCTACGAAATGCGCATTATGCCACGAAAGCACTCCGCTATTTTTGGCACCATTACTCCAGAAGAAGAAAGCGATTTTGCTTTTATTCTGCAAAGCGTTTTGCGTAAATTATCCCTGCTGCTCGATTACCCAGACTACAATTATTATATACGCAGCGTGCCCAACTCCGATGGCTTGGTGCAATATTACCACTGGCATTTGGCGATAACTCCCAGGCTGGTTCAAGCCGCAGGCTTTGAATTAGGAACCCGCATTTACATAAACCCATCTTTGCCAGAAACTTGCGCAGCAGAGCTGCGCGAAATATAAACTATTCGAAGTCAGGAGAGGCTTGGGTTGTAATAATCTGTTCTGCAGCCCATGTTTCAAAGTTGCCGCTTGCGATCTTCTCTCTTGCTTGCTTCATTAGGTGCAGGTAGAAGTGCAAGTTGTGGATGCTGGCTAGTTGAAAGGCTAAGGTTTCGCCTGCGTGGATTAAATGCCTTAGGTATGCTCTGCTGAAATTTTTGCAGGTATAGCAAGAGCAGTTTTCGTCTGGCGGTATGTCTTCTTCTTTGTGTCTGGCGGCTTTGTAGTGCAAAACTCCTTTGCTTGTGAACATCATGCCGTTTCTTGCATTTCGAGTTGGCATAACGCAGTCGAACATATCTATGCCGCGTGAAATCAGTTCCAGCAAATTCCATGGTGTTCCAACGCCCATAACATAGCGCGGCGAATTAGGCGGCAAATGCTCTGTGCAAAAATCGGCGATTCTGTACATCATTTCTGCAGGTTCGCCAACCGAAAGGCCGCCGATGGCGTAGCCATTTGGTTCTATGTTTTTCAATTCTTCTATTGCCTGCAAGCGAAGCTCTTCGTGCATTCCGCCTTGCACAATGCCAAAGAACTTTTGCGAATAGCCGTGGAGCGGCGGGTTATTTGAAAGCCATTCTTTTGCCGTTCTTGTCCAGCGTTTGGTGTAATTCAGGGATTTTTGCGCTTCTTCCATTGTGCTCGGGAACGGTGTGCATTCGTCGAAAGCCATTATTATATCTGCGCCTATTTCGCGTTGCGCTTGCATAACGCTTTCGGGCGAAAAGAAATGTTTGCTTCCATCAAGGTGGCTGCGAAACTCAACTCCGTTTTCCTTTATTTTGCGAAGCTCTTTTAAGCTCCAAACCTGAAAGCCTCCGCTATCTGTTAAAACAGGCCCATGCCAGCTGTTGAATTTATGTATGCCGCCCATTTTTGCTATTAAAGGCGTGCCAGGGCGCAAGTGCAGATGATAGGTATTTGCTAAAATTATTTTTGCGTCCATCTCTTGCAGATCGCGCGGCGAAACCGATTTAACGCTTGCCGCTGTGCCAACAGGCATAAAAATAGGCGTTGGAATTTCGCCGTGCTCGGTTTTTAAGAGGCCAAGGCGGGCTTTGGAGTTAGGGGAAGTGTGAAGGAGAGTGAAGGGCATATTATTGTTCCTGTTTGTTTCCACAGTTCAATACTGCCGCCACTGTCGCAAAGGCGCAAGACACGTTAAGGCTGGCTTTTCGCCCCCTCATTTGAATGGATATTATGCTATCACACAAATCCAAGAGTTCCTTTGCTATGCCGAGTTCTTCGTTTCCTAATACAAGCAGAAATTTCTGTGGCCATTTAAAGTTATTTATATTTTGCCCGCCTGTTTCCAAAGCTATTATCTGATAATTTTGCTCTTTGTAAAAATTTATGCAGTCAAGCGGACTTTCCCAGCGTTGCTTTTTCAGCCAGGCTTCGCAACCTCTGGCTGCGCTTTTCAACGCCGGGTGCTCAATGCCGGGCGTATAGCCAGATAAATTTATTTCTGAAAAGCCAAAACAATCCGCTGTGCGAAAAATGGAGCCTACATTAAAAGCCGAACGCAAATTGTGAACCAAAACTGCATGGGGAAACGATTCGCATAGCGGGCTGTCTCTATCGCCATCTTCCTTGCCCGCAAACATATCTCGCTCCGGCCCAAGACCAGCAGCGTGCCTCCAGTGCAAATACAAATCTAAAATCCTTTTATGCTGCGTAGAAGAAGCTATTAAAAAATCAGGGCTAAAATCTGCCCTCAAAGCAACGCGAGAATCGTATAGCTTTGCGGCCTGCGGCCAATCTTTGCCTATTCGCAATATGTAATTGCGAAGCAAATCAGCAAGGGATTTTGGGGAAGGAGCTTTCACTGAAAACAATATAGTAAATGAAAAAAATTCTATATTTCAATTGTAAAGAAAATAAAAGCAAGGGTTAAGAGAATGGAGAGTTTTGTATGAGTCTTAAGAAAATAATATTTTTTTCTATTTTGGCTTTAGTAATAGTTATGACCAGCGTACTGTCGGTATTTCACTTTTCGCTGTCAAAAAATAGACTTACTAGAATATATGCCGAAAAAACGCTTGGCATAGCTAAGACTTATGCAGAAGTTCTCAATGGCGATAGCATTGAGCTTGATTTCAAAAGGAGAGAAAAAAATGCGCTTTACGACAGCTGGAAACACATTGCTGATAGCGTTCTGGCAAAGAACGAACTAAAATATTTTTATGTGATGAATTTAAATCACAGCGATTCAATAGAATACTACATTAGCGCAAAAGATATTGAAGGGCAAATTAATTTTTTGGATAAAGATGATGCTCAGGAGTTCCATCCTGAAGAGATAGAAAAACTCAGAAAAGGTCTAAAAACAAAAGGTTCCTCTGTTACCAATACGCCAAAATATGGGCTTATAATAAGCGGCTATGCCTCTGTGAAAAATTCGAATGGCAAAGCTGTTGCTTTTGTTGGCGCAGATAAAGAAGTGGCTGAAATGAACAAGGAATTAAGTCGGGTTAGCCTTGTATCTTTAGCAGCTAGCTTTCTGTTTATGGCGGTTATGTTCCTTACAACAATGCTTGTGGTCAGAAAAGTGTTCCTTCGCCCCTTAACAAAGCTAATTGAGGCGGCAGACAATTTTAACCTGCTGAATATTTCTTTTGAGGAAATGGATTATATCAACATTAAAGAATATGATTCTCTGATAGACAGTTTTAGAAAGATGGAAAAGAAAATAAATTCGGCACTTAAAAAAAGCTTTATAGATGATTTAACAAAACTCCATAACCGCTATTTTTTCATGCTTTCTATGGAGAATATTCTAAAACCCTCTGCACAGGTAAAAAAAATAGCTTTCTTTATTATAGACCTTGACTATTTCAAGCAGGTAAACGATACTTATGGCCACGATAAGGGCGATTTTGTTCTTAGAAGCACTGGAGCTGTTTTGCGCGATTTATTCGGTAATTTGCCGGGTGTTGTGGCTCGCCTTGGCGGTGATGAGTTTGCTATTTGCCTAGAAAATGTTGATAGGCAAACAATTGTAAGCAAGTGTGAATTCTTTAAAAAGCAGCTTTCAAAAATAAAATGTTCCGAAGAAAAAGACAGCACCAGCGCCAGCATTGGAGTTGCCATGACCAGCTTCAGCACAGATGCCCCTGCCTACACAGACATCTTCTCGGCTGCCGATGCCGCCCTCTACAAAGTTAAAGCAAGGGGCAGGAACGGCTATGAAATTGTGGAGATTTAACTTTAATTCCTATTGTATCGCAATTTTCCTCACATGTTTGCCGTGCTTTTCAATGTACACGCCTGGAGCGGTGGGTTTTTGGGTGCCGAGCGGGGTGCCTTTTAGGGTGTAGTATATTGTCTGAACCCCGATGGCCCCGATTTTAGGATTTTCCCGATTTGGGATTATGGGGGTGGGTTGGCAGGATTGGGTTATTTCGCCTAGCTATGCGCATGAGGCGAGCGGGAGGGCTGCTGCGTTGATTGGGAGGCATGTGTCGTCTATCACGCAGAAGAGGGAAACGAATATTTCGCCGTTTATGGCGAGGCAGGTGTTTGCGCCCATTTCTGCGTAATTGGAATTCTTTTGGCAGAATATTTGCGGAACGCCTTCTTCTTCGGCTATCGCTTCCAGCACGGTTATGTTTCTTATGCCGAGGGTGTAGTTTTGGGAGCTTATGCCTTCGGTGCTTATGATTGCGGTGGCTTTTTGCTGGGTTTCCACGCGGCGGGAGAGGAATGGGGCGGCGGCGGGGGCGGCTTCGTAGGATAGCTGTATTGTGGGCTCGCCGCTTAGCGAATTTTCGGCGTTGTCGCTTTCGCCTTGGTCGTTGGTGGCGAAGTCGTAGTCTATCAGCTCAAGCAATGCGCTTCGCAGAAGCTCGGGGTCGGAGAATATGCTCATCGGCACCCACACGGTGTCTGCGTTTGCGTCGAAGTCATCGCTTGGCTCGTTTACTCTGAAGCGTGGCGAGAGCGGCCTTTTGAGGATTTCGTAGTCGGTGGAGTTGTTGGTCAGCTGGTAGTTGCCTGCGTTGGAGGAGATGATTGTGACGTAGGGTGCGAGGTTGTTTGCGGCGGTGTACTGGCCGGCTCCGCTGAAGATGTTGCTTATGCGCCAGTCGATGCCTGGCTCGTTTAGGGTGGCTGTTGGGCCTTGGGTGTTTTTGTTGTAAACGTATTCGGGGGCTTTGTTCCACTGGACGGTTTGAACCGCCCTTTTAAAAAAGTATTCTAAGTTAAGACATTATATTAACCCTTTAGGAGTAATATTATGTTTGAAGCTAACAAGCGCAGACTCTACACGAAGGAATTCAAGCAAGACGCTGTGAATTTATC
>JAITFT010000203.1 GCA_031281155.1 Candidatus Fibrimonadaceae bacterium | reverse complement strand
GCATTTGCCTTATATTTTGCAGGATTTTTGGGCAATCGGAACATCTTCCGAAGAAATAATAAAAATTATCAAAAAATTCAAAACAGGCTATTCTAATCTTAATGTGTTGGATTTAGGTTCTGGTAAGGGCGCTGTTTCTGTAAAAATTGCAGCAGAGCTAAAATGCAAATGTTTTGGTATAGATGCAATAGACGATTTTGTAGTTTTTTCCAATAACAAGGCAGAAGAATTTTCTGTGAATAATATATGTACTTTTGAAACCGGTGATATACGAACCAGAATAAATACATTAGGAAAGTACGATATTATCATCTTGGGCGCAATCGGAGCCATTTTTGGAAATTATTACGATACATTGTCAAAATTAAAAGCTCATTTGAACAAAGATGGCATAATAATTATTGATGATGCTTATATTGAGGACGATTGCAATGAAGACTGTCCTAATGTTTTGAAAAAATGCGAGCTTATGAAACAAATAGATGATGCTAGAATGGAATTGATTTACAAAATAACAGGCAATGAAATTTATGGAATAAATGACGAGTATTGTAATCAATTCGAAAATTTGCAGAAAAGATGCATGGAATTAGCTGAAAAATATCCTGAGGACAAAGAGCTGTTTTTGGCATATATTGAGAAACAGAAAGATGAATATGGAAAGATGAGCAATGAGATAACGCCAGTTATACTTGTTATAACGACCAAGGCATCAACTTATTAACTGCATTGATGCGAAAAATGAAAGGAGTATTCATGACCAGCGAAATTGCCAATAGCTATACGATAATTACAGCGCATAAAAGGTAAGAATTTGGAAGTGTTAAAATGAAGAAATACAGAAAAATGTTAAGCGATATAAATGCACCGTATTTGCAGTCGCTTATGAAGTTAATTGAAACACAGAGCAAAGCAACCCTTGCTCATTGGAGCATTGATTATGCTCGAGAAAACATACTTCCGATTTATGAGAGAGTGCTTCCAGGTGACGAAAGACCAAAGAATGCTCTTGATGCTGCAAATGAGTGGTTAGCAGGCAAGGTAAAACTGCCGTATGTAAAAAATATCATTTTAAACGAATGTCACGCAGCCGCCCGCGAAGCAGAAGGCAATCCCATTGCGCAAACTGTTGCGCGAACATGTGGACAAGCGGCTGCAACCATTCATGCGCCAACCCATTCTTTAGGACTTGCGCTGTATGGTGCACTTGCCGTAGCTTACAACAAACTTGGTATTAACGCAAGTTGGGATGCGCTTGTTAATGTTGCCGCTGAGGAATGTGCTAAAATGGAATCGGCGCTCCGAGCTGTTGCGGTGAAAAATGAACCAAATCCGGCAAAGATTAACTGGAATTGCTGAAAGATAATTCTATATTCCCTCCTATGGCGCAAGAACGCAATCTAAATAAATACCTAATGGCTGAGGCAACGGAATACGAGTTTAAGTCCGCACTTGAGATTGGAAAACCGAAAAGTTGGTTAAAAACCGTCAGTGCGTTTGCAAATGGTGTTGGCGGCAGTATTTACTTTGGCGTTGACGACAGTGGCAACCCCGTTGGGATAAAGGATATAAGGGGAACATCTGATAAAATTAGCGAAATAATTAAAGAGCGTATTGAGCCATCGCTAACCTTTGTGCTTGAACCGATTGCGGTGAACGAAGTGGAAATTTTGCGACTTAAAGTTCCAAACGGTGCAAATACCCCATATTACTATTTTGGCGACGGAAACAGAATAGCCTTTTACCGCTCAGGCAATCAATCTGTTCCTGCGACAGCAGACATTTTATTTGAGTTTACGCTTAAAGGCAAACGCCAAACCTTCGACTCGCTTGACAGTGGGCTGAGCTTTGCAGATTACAGTTTTACGCTTTTTGAAGCGACTTATAAAGAGAAAACAGGTCTCAAAATTGACAGCGCTAAGGATTACTTTTCGTTTGGCATGGCTATGGATAACAAGCTCACTTACGCAGGTGCGTTGTTTGCTGACCAATATGCAGTTTATCAATCTCGCATTTTTTGCACACGCTGGAACGGACTTACAAAAACATCGAAATTTGAAGCTGACAACGATGCGGAATTTGAAGGCAATGCGATAAAACTTATGGATAGCGCACTCGGCTTTGTGCGCAATAACTCCTCCGTCAAATGGCATAAAACAGGAAGCGGTCGTGCTGAATTCCCCGATTATCCGCAAGAGGCCGTTTACGAGGCACTTGTAAATGCAATCGTCCACCGCGACTATGTGATTAAAGGAAGTGAAATACATATAGACATTTATGACGACCGTTTGGAAATCGTTTCTCCTGGCGGTATGGCAGATGGCAAGCGCATACAGGATATGACGATTGAAAGCATCGCCTCGGTACGCCGCAATCCTGTACTTTGTGATGTTATGCATCGTTTGAAGTTTATGGAACGCAGAGGAAGCGGTTTAAAGAAAATTGTGGATGCGTATCCTGCCGACATAACACCAGAATTTAAATCTACTCCGCAATCTTTTATCGTTGCGCTCAGGAATTTGAACTATGGTAGCCAAGAAAATAAACCGCAAGATAAAGTGCAAAATAAAGTGCAAATAAAGTGCAAAAATTGCACTTTAGACGAACAAGCTATCATTGAGTTTATTTCCAAGAAACCACAAACGATACAAAAGGAAATTGCAGAAGCGATTGGCAAATCAGAGCGAACAGTTAAAGCTTTAATGATAGGCTTGCAAGAAAAAGGCATAATAGAACGCGACGGTTCCAAAAAAACAGGGATATGGATCGTTAAATGAATAATATAGAATAGGAAAAAATTTAACTACATTACGCAAATGTTTAAATGGTCTGTTCTGTTTTTAATAATAAGCTTAGCATTTTCTATTTATTATTGCAATAATATGGAGTTGGAAGTTGACGATGGGAAATTGATAATAGAAAGCAAGGAGCTGGAAGCTGAAAAGTTTAGTAGCGTTGATAGCGTTAAAAGCGTAGATAGTAGCATAAGCGTTATCAAAAAGCCTGCAAAACTACATTTAGAAATGCTTGATGTTGGACAAGGTTTGGCATTTTTAATTCAAGCACCAGAATGTGCGGTTATGTATGATGTGGGAGAAAGAAACAGCATAGATACTATGCTTGCGAACAGGAAAATAGAAAGGCTGTGTTCGGTAATATTAAGCCATTGGCATTCAGACCACGCCAAAGACTTGCTTGTGTTAGCAAAAATGGTTAGGAATGAAAATTTGAAAATCGACAGGTTGCTTGTTTCCCACGATTACCGCTTTAAAAGCAAATTGAAAACTTCCATTTTGGCAGAGTTTGAGGAATTGGATATACCAATTTATGAAAAACATTACGGAGATACCATAGGGGATTTTGCGCCTTTTACGGCGATGGTGTTGTGGCCAAAACAAAATGACTCTTCTGTTACTGCGAATGGCGCAAGCATGGTGGTGCATTTAAGCGGAGGCAAAAGAAGCTTTTTGTTCACTGGCGATTTGGAATCTAAGCAAGAAAACATCTTATTAGATTTAGTGCCTGATTTAGAAGTATATGCTTTGCAGGTAGGGCACCACGGTTCTCGAACAAGCTCTTCTGAAAGATTTCTAGCTCAGCTCAAGCCGCAGAAAGCATATATAAGTGTAGAAGCCAAATCAAAATATGGTCATCCGCATATAGAAGTT
>JAITFT010000044.1 GCA_031281155.1 Candidatus Fibrimonadaceae bacterium | reverse complement strand
CAAAGGCACGGTTTCCTATAACCGTATTAGCCGGGTTGCTCCAAATATCGGCTATTGGGGCAAAGTTCATATTAACTCCCAACTGGGTAAGTCGCTGACCAATGGTACGGGCGGTATTATATGCTACTGTCGAATCACCCTTAGCTCCAATATCAAATGCCGGGGGAGTAGCTTTGTCAAAGAGCCTGCCAATTCGCGACACTCGCCCTCCTTCTTCGTCCATGGCGATAAACAGCGGCACGCGGGCAAGGGTTTGCAAATCCTTTGTGAGAGCTTGAACCTGCGGGATAGTTTCTACGTTGTCGCGAAACAAGGCTATTCCGCCTACGGGAACGGTTTTCAGCAAATCCCGTATTTTTGCATCTACGTTTTTTGCTCGCCAAGGCAGGCGTGGCATTAGCAGTTGACCGATTTTTTCTTCTACGGTCAATTTGGACAACCAATAATCCACTTGAGAGGGGGCTACCTGCGCTTGGTTGCTGTCTATAGCGGCTGGCGCAGCTGGGGCGATATCCGTAGGTGTAGCTGAAATGTCGAATGCAAGCATGAAAATGGCGGCAAGCATAAACAGTATTTTTTTAGAGTTCACAAAAATCTCCTACGGGTGTTGAAAAGTTTTTATAGAATGTATGGAATATAGAAAACATTAAGCTAATCTTGATTACTATATTCCTCTAATGCTAAAATTTTGCATAATGGTCGTGTTTTTAGCGAGTAGCTTTGCCCAGGGCCAAAAAAATGTGCTATATATCGCTGGTGACTATGCCGCTGTAGATTACCATTTGGGCGTGTTAAGCGAAATAGAGCGTTTGCAAGTTCCCATAGACTCCATTGTGGCAACTGGCTGGGGGGCATTTGCGGGAGCATTGTGGAGTGCAGGCTGGAGTCCGCAGCAAATAGGGGAGTTGATAAAATCGTGGAAAAAGCTGCCACATGAACCGGAAAGCCGGAGCTCTGCCCTGTGGCAGAAAAAGTGGCTTGTAAAGCACAAAGAAGATGGTTCGCCATACTTGGAAAACATTAAAGAAAAGCCATATTTTGGCAAAGAATTTTTTGATTTGCAACTAAGAGAGAGTTACTGGCGTTCAGACATAGGCTCCAAAATTCCGTTCTACGAAGTGGACAGCCTAAATAACTATCCCTTTCCGAATTTCCTTCCAGAGAAGGGTGCCGAAGGCAGGGTGGGATTGCGCATCTTCTCCAACCCAATTGCCTTGCGAGATACAAGTGGGGGAGCGGTAGAGCGTTATCAGCGAGAGCTATGGAATAGCGATACCACGCTAATAATGCTTCGCCCACACTCAAAGCCTAACCCCGATTCGCTCTTCAAAGCTGGCGTAAATGCCGTGCAAAGCAATCGCTCCAAATTTTCCATTCTCAACTCCCAACTTCCGACTCTTCAAACAATTCCGCCACCAGCGCGCTTCCTTTATATTCCCGTATTCGATAGCGTTCCTGCGGAGCTTCAGGGGCATTTGGAAAGCTTTTGGAATAAGCAAGACACAGGCAGCATTGCAATTAGGAATTTTTTGAAGGCTTTGCAAAAAGATGCTTACTATCAGAATATAAAATTAGAATTGGATACTGGAGCATATTTGCAGATAAATGCTGAAAGCAACCCCATTTTATCGCTTTCTTTGCGAGGCGTTGGCGGTACTCTTTTTGGTGCGAATGTAGCCGCTGGCGCCAACTTGCGTTTTGTAAATCAATTCGGCTATAACATGAGCTTAAACGGTTTTTATGGGCAGGGAATTAAGGGCTTTGCTCCCGAGGTGGTTTTTGAACGCTTCTTTAAGGAAGATGGTAATTTTTTCGCTCGAGCAAAAATTTTGGAATACTCGCCAACATCGTATTTTCAAAAACATATTGAACGAGAATTAAGAATATTAAATGAAAAATCAAGCGGAGTAACTCTCGGTGTAGAAAAGCCTGTTGGTACAAGCAAAGCGATTTTGACTGCCGCGGTTGAAATAGAACGCAAAGAGCTTGTGAGCGGTGCTTCTGGCAGACCGTTTTATGATGATGATTGGTGGAAGGATTGGCTGCTTGGGGATGACGAAAATTGGGATTGGATAGAAGATTTACCCGATCCTTCAGGCTATGCTTATCAAGAAGTTGCCGTAAGCTCCATGTTTCCTTATATGAAATGGCTTTGGCAAAGCGATGGTTACAATAGATGGTTTTCTACCGGCGGCTTTATGGCAGAACTTACGAGCGGGTTCAAAGCGGTTTCGGTTCATTCCTTTGAGCAAAGCGCCCCGCTTTATGTTTCAAGCCAGGGGAAATTGAGCATTACCTACCCAGTTTCGAATTTCTTTTCGCTTATGGGCGGCTCGGAATTTGGAGTGAATTTTCGCAGAACAAAGCAGGGCGATTTTGTTTTGCCAACTGTGCTTCATGGCAGGAATAACGAAGACCCCGCTTTGGATAATCATTACCGTTTTGCAATGGGAATGGGCGTGAATGAGGAACAGTGGCGCACTCCTATAAACGCATCTCATCGTTACGGTTTGCTGTTATCGGGGATCGCTTTGCATTTTAATGGTAATGGGCTTTTTGTATCTGCTGGCTTTGCCAAAGACGGTGAGTCAAACCCGTGGAATTGGGATTTAGGGTCGCAGCGTTTTTTTGCAGAGCCCAAGCTTAGAATAAAAACTTCGGTTTTCGATTTTGTCGCTGGGCAAAGCTTTATGTATGTTCCTAAAAGCCTTGAAGATAATATGAGGAAAAGATTTTTCTTGGAATTTAGCCTTTAAGTTAGGCCATAAGGCTCAAACCAATTGCCATCACTGCCATTCCGGCAATCAAGCCAGCAACTGCCACATGATGTTCTCCGTATTTATTTGCTGTGGGTAGCAGCTCGTCGAAAGCAACGTATATCATAATGCCTGCTGTTAAAGCCAGTATTGTTCCGAGTGCCGCTGCGTTCATAAAACTCAGCAGGAGAAAACCCACCAAGGCACCCAAGGGCTGTGCCAGCCCCGAAGCAAAGGATAGCGTGAATGCCAGCTTTCGGCTTTTGGTTGCGCAATAAATAGGAACTGCTACGGCAATTCCTTCTGGAATATTGTGGATGGATATTGCCATGGCAATGCTAACGCCAAGACTTGGGTTTTCAAGTGCGCTGACAAATACCGCTATGCCTTCTGGGAAATTGTGCAGAGCGATTGCTGCCGCAGCAAAAAGCCCTGCGCGCATTAGCTTATCGTGCTTTTCGTTTGTTTGAGTGCTCTTTATTTCGTGCGGATCGTCGTGAGATGGCACTAGGCGGTCTATTAGGGCGGTTAGGCCTATGCCTGTGAAAAAAGCGAATATTGTGAGCCAATAGCCGGTTTTATCTCCATAAAGCTGCGTAAGGAGCCCTTTTGCCTCTGGAAATACTTCCACCAAAGAAACGTAAATCATAACCCCGGCGGCCAGCCCCAAGGCTGCAGCCAGCAGGCGAGGCCTAAAGGTGCGAAAAGCTAAGGCGGAAATGCTCCCTATGCCTGTGGCGAGCGCAGCAAAAAAAGTGAGTGCAAAAGCGAAAATAATCTGGGATTTTTCAAATTCCATCGGGATAATGTAGGAAAAATTTTCTACATTCCTTCACAAATGACCCAAACCAGCCGAAACACGCTTTTGAACTTCCGCGAGGAGCTTTTGGGCTCTTGCCACGCGCAGAGCTCTGTTTTGGCGTATAATTCCAGGCTTGCCCACCTAGAGCC
>JAITFT010000042.1 GCA_031281155.1 Candidatus Fibrimonadaceae bacterium | reverse complement strand
TACTGCTCTTAACCGAATGCGGCCTAAACGCCCGCCTCCAAAGCGAGCTCCCAACTCGCCGCTTTATAGGCAGCTGCAGTCTCTGCCGCTACATGAAAAGCAACTCCCTCGAAAATATTTTGCAAACCCTAAAAGAGCCAGAAAAAGCAAAAGAAATAAAACTCAACAGCAACACTTTAGCTGCCGCCAAGCGCTGCATTGAGAATATGTTTTTATATAACGATTAGTTAGCCTTCTCTTCTTTCTCTTCTTTCAGTTTTTCTTGCAGAGATGTTATTTTGCATTCCGCAGTTTGCAAGCCGCACTTTACTTTCTCGAGAGTGCTCTCGTTTATGTTGCTTTCCAAAACTTGCAGGCCGCTTTTGATTTTTTCCAAAGCGAAGTCGGCAGTTTTAGCTGCTTTTTTCTTTACTGAAGAAGAGTT
This sequence comes from Candidatus Fibrimonadaceae bacterium, assembly GCA_031281155.1. GTDB lineage: Bacteria > Fibrobacterota > Fibrobacteria > Fibrobacterales > Fibrobacteraceae > Fibrimonas. Next base: position 15,144 of record JAITFT010000042.1, on the reverse strand, counting down.
GCAAGCACAAGCACAATCGCAATCTGGAGCGCAGGTGCATTCATCGCCGCAACCACAGGAACATTCGAGCTTGCAGAGCAAGCGGTCTTTATTTTTCAAAACATGCAAGCCAACAACTGCGGCGGCGGCACCAAGAGCAAAAGGAACGAAAAAAGCCATAATATACCTCTTTTAGTTAAAGTTAAAAGGATAATATAGAAAAATTTATTCTTCTTCTCTGTACTCTAGAATAGTGTCTATGTATTCATCGGTTTGGTCGGCTTTGGAGTCAAGGTGCTCTATGAGAATTTTTGCGTGTTCTTCTTTGAAGATGGTGCGCAATGGGCGAGCGACTCTGCCGGAATAGCCCCACTCGTGCAGGGTGTCGTCTGTTAAAACGTAAGAATCTTCAAAAGACACAAAGCGCATTTGCCCCCAAGTTGCCATGCATACATCGAGAGCTAAAAAAGATGGGTTTTGGTCGTTTAAATACTGCTGCATGTGCAGGCTCCGTACATCTTTAGTTTTATCTATTCTTTGGTAACCTATTATAAGATACTTGTTTTTAAAATCGATGTTAGAGCCTTCGTAGCGGGTTCCGAAGAAAAGATAACGTACTTTGCTTCTTATGGCTTTATTTACGTCTTTTGCGTTGTTGTAGGCAAAAAGACCAACTGTGCCGGTTTCGTAGTTTGGGTCGAGGAAAACGCCATTGCCGTTTTCATTCAACTGATCGCGAACAGGAACCAAGGAGTGATGGCTTGTTTCTGTATAAATTATTGCGCCGCCGAGCTTGCCTCGGTAGTCTTGCCAACCTTCCAGGTTAATCTGTGTACGAATAGTCATGGTTGTAATATAGTAATATTTTCCGCCTTAATTGAAGAATTCCAAAAAAAAGTTGCGTTTTTTTCAAAGAATTCTGCGGAATCAGTGGTTAGGAAGCAAATTTTGCCATTTTTTGTTATGCGTTTGTCGATTTCGGGGTGTTTTTTGAGGTATTCTTGTGTTTTTTTGGCCACAATATTACCTTGAGAAAGGATTTTTACGTTTTTTGGCAGAGCTTTTAAGAAAAGCTCTTGAAGCAAGGGATAGTGGGTGCAGCCTAGGAGCAGGGTATCTATTTTTTCGCTTTTTTCAAGGATTTTTTTAGTATATTCCTCTACGAACATCTCGGTGGCCGGATGCTTTAACAAGCCCTTTTCAACAAGAGGGACCAACATGGGGCAAGATTCTTGCTTCACATGCAGGCTTGGCCAGAATTTTGCTATTTCCAGCAGATAGCTCTGAGATGTTATTGTTCCTTCGGTGCCTAAAACGCCTATATGCCCTGTTTTTGTAAAATTCCCAACTTCCTCTGCCATTGGGCGTATAATGCCAAGCACCCGGTTTTGGGGAGCTATATGTGGAAGGTCTTTTTGCTGTATTGTGCGGAGCGCTTTTGCCGATGCCGTGTTGCAGGCTAGAATTACAAGAGGGCAGCCGAGCGAAAAAAGATAACGAACCGCCTCTAATGTATAGCGATATACGCTATCGAAACTGCGATTTCCATAAGGGGCGCGGGCATTGTCGCCTAAATATGCAAAATCGTAACCTGGCATTTTTTTTACCAAATCCTTTAGCACAGTCAAGCCGCCAAAACCAGAATCAAAAACTCCTAGCATATTTTCGCTCCCATTAGCCTTTGCCTTGCCTGCATGCAAAGCTCTTCGCTCGCAGCAAGAATGCCGACTATAAGCCGCGCAGTAGCGGGAGTTTTTGGAATGCCCATAGCGGTAAGGTAGAAAACTAACTTCGTGGAGAGACGGTTTTTAGCTACTGACTCTCGGTTATTAGCAGGATTATTTTTTTTTAGACTTTTTTCGAAAAAATAATGTATGTTACACTTATGAAAGATAAAACGTACGTTCATTTTCTCGTCTTGCTGGCTGTTGTAGTCAGTACTTTCACCACTTTTGCTAATCCTATTCTCAGCCACAAATACACCGCCGACCCCCAGCCTATTGTTTGGAATGATAGACTTTACGTTTATGCATCTAACGATGACCAAAGCACAAATCCCGACGACGGGTATATGATTCAGGCTTACACGTTGGTATCCACCGACGACATGGCGAACTGGACCGATCACGGCGAAGTGTTCCGGGTGCCTCGCGATTGGAGACGCGGGACTGCCACTTCCGCTCGCGCTTACGCTCCGGGGGCTGCGGTGCGCGGTAATACGGTTTATTTGTATCCTTGTGGCGCAGGAGGCCCGGTCGGGGTTGTTACTGCGCCTCGTCCTGAGGGGCCTTTTAATGACGTGTTGAACGGTGTGCCGCTTGTTGACAGAAATACGTGTACAAACTGCAACGTTCCGTGGTTATTCGATCCCGCCGTGTTTATTGACGACGACGGGCAGGCGTACCTGTATTACGGCGGTGGCGACGCCAGCGGCACTCCTGGTCCCGGTGAAAATCTGCGCGTGATAAGGCTCAATGACGATATGATTTCTCTGCGGAGGGAAGCCAATAACACGATAAACGCAGTAACCATTCAGGCTCCCCGCTCCTTTGAAGCCGCTTATATGCACAAGCGCGGAGATATATACTACTTTTCTTATGTCAATAACTTTTCCGGCGGCGACCAGCATCCAAATGCGGCTATCATGTATATGACGGGCAGCAGCCCTATGGGGCCGTTCACTTTGAGAGGCCCGGTGCTACGCAACCCGGCGATTGGCAACCAGAATATCAATAGGAACAACAACAATCACCAGGCAATTATAGAGTATCAAGGCAAGTGGTATATGTTCTATCACGACCGCAGGGTGGCAAACGCCAATAATGTCCCGAGCAACAACGCCAATCAGCGAAATATCAGCGTGGACTCTTTGGTATATAATGCCGACGGTACAATGAGAGAGGTCGTAGTTACCCATGATGGCGTCGCGCAGATAAAGCATTTTAATCCCTATACTACCATAAGCGCAGCAACTATGAACAGGCAGTCGGGAATCAAAACCGACAGTATCAGCGGTGAGGGGATGATAGTCACTTCCATTTCCGATGGGAACTGGATTCGTCTTAAAGGCGTTGATTTTGGAACAGCAGGAGCCAGCAGATTTATTGTGCGGGCGGCGAGTGGTTCTTCGGGAGGAAGTATTGAGCTGAGAACCGGCAGTGCAACAGGAACCTCAATTGGAATCTGCAACATTGCGTCAACGGGCGGGTGGAATACTTGGAGAAATTTTGAGTGCGATGTTAATGCGTCGGGTAGTGCCGGTGTAAAGGATTTTCTTTTTCTCGTATTTAGAGGAACAGAAGAACCATTCCGGTTGAGCTGGTATCAATTTCAAATGGCAAACCAATCCAGCAGTTCAGCGGCAACGCCAAGCAGCAGTTCGGCAGCGCCAAGCTCCAGCAGCGTTGCCAATGCCGGAACAAGCAGTTCGTCTGCGGAAGGAGCGAGCAGTTCTTCTTCCAGCGGTGGCACAACATCTATTCTATCGCAATATAATCAGCAAGACGCTGTTATTGTCAAATATTACAATTTGCAAGGGCAACCGCTTGGCACACAAAAACCAATAACTTCCGGCGTTTATATTGTTAGAAATTCAAAAACCGGGCAAACACAAATGATGGTGGTTAAATGAACTTTCCAAGGAGGAACTCACTATGAGTCTATTTAAAAAAACACATGTTCTGATTGTAGCACTTGTCTTTGTGTGCCCGCTGTTTGCACAAAAGACTGTTCAAACAACGTACACCAGTGGCGTTAATAGTCGAGTTACAACGACTACCGGCGCATGGGACCTTGAGATATGGGCAGACTCAAGAGGTACAGGGGGTTGCGGGTGGACTTGTTTAACGACGGCAGCTTGAACGGGACTTGGAACAACGGTTACAACACTCTCATACGCACGGGGAGAAAATTCCCGAACAACACAACGATTACCAGCCTCGGCACCGCGTCCGACCAAATTACTTTAAGGTATGACGTATCGAACTTTACCAGCACTCGCGGGGCTACATATATGACCGTTTACGGCTGGACTCGCAATCAGATGACCGAATGGTACATTATAGACGACTGGCGCCATTGGCATCCGCCTACAAATAACGGAAACGTGGGTACGAGCGGCGGTTACAGGAACCTCGGTACAGTTACTGTTGACGGAGGCGTTTATGACGTTATCGTTGCTACACGTGACCAGCAACCATCTATCGACGGAACAAGAACTTTCTTGCAAATTTTCAGTATTCGCAGAACCACACGTTCAAGCGGAACTATCAATGTTACCGCACACTTTAACAGATGGGCGCAGTTGGTACAGAATATAAGCATCGGAAGCGGCGCAAACGCTCAAACTATCAGTTTCACCAACAGTTCTCATTTATACGAGGTTTCGTTCTGTATAGAAGGATTCGGCGGTGATCAACGTAGCAATGGTGGCGGGAACATAGATGACCTTTGCATTAAATGGGGAAGCGGAGCTGATAATCGTCTGTGTACTCGTGGCGGTTGTCCAAACTGCACTGGCGGCGGCACGCCACCAAGCAGCTCTAGCGGTGGTGGCGGAGCAAGCAGTTCATCAAACAGGGTTCAAGCAGAAACTTGTAGAACACCTCTAGTAACATACCCAACAAATACTGTTCCAGCGGATCCTTATACTGCCTGCTTTAGATATACAAACGACAAATGTTATGTTTGCAAAATAGAAAGTGAAGGCGAATTTGAAGGGCAAATGAACGCTTGCGCTTCTGGTTGGGTGTGGAATGGCTCTCAAATAGAAGGAAATTTAACAAGCGGTTTTTGGTACCACGAAGTACCATGCCCTGCAACAAGCAGCTCCTCTGCAACGTCTTCATCTTCATCTTCAGGTCAATCGGGTAGCAGTTCTTCGATAGCGCAATCTTCTTCAAGCGGGCAATTAAGCAGTAGCTCAGGTGAAGCTGGCAGTTCGTCTAGCGAAAACATAACATCTATCTTATCGCAATATAATCAACAAGATGTTGTTATTGTAAAATACTACAATCTACAAGGGCTGCCGCTTGGCACACAAAAACCAATAACTCCTGGAGTTTATATTGTTAGAAATTCAAAAACCGGGCAAACGCAAATAACGGTGGTTAAATAATTTTTCCAAGGAGAGTTCTATGAAAAAAATCTCAAAAATTTTATGTTTAATAGCAATAACAGCTCTGCCGCTTTTTGCGCAACAGATGTTCAACGCCTGTGTGGAAAACGAAACCGTAGATTGCTCGGTTACTTTACCGACCACGTTCACCACGGCCAATGCCGCACTCCCCGACCCGTTCAGAAAATTGGACGGAACGCGCATGACCACGCGAGAAGAGTGGGCTTGCCGGCGGCAGGAGATTATCAGGTTGGCGGAAAGGACGCTTTACGGCACGAAGCCGCCTAAGCCAAGTACCGTTACGGGAACGGTCACCAACACATCAATTTCCGTGAGTGTTACGGAAGGCGGCAGAAGCGGCAATTTCAGCGCGACTGTATCGCTGCCGACCACCGGGACTGCTCCTTATCCTGCAGTCATCCGTTACGACAATTCGGGAGCAGACGCCACGTTTCTCAGGAATAACGGGGTTGCGGTCATCAATCTCACGACATCAACAGTAGGCGGAGGAACGCGAGCGGCCAAGACCGGAGCGTTTTACACGGTCAGCAATACTCACAGCAGAACGGGGCATTTGGCGGCGTGGGCATGGGGCGTCAGCCGGATTATAGACGTTATCGAGCAGTCGAACGGCACAATCCTCAAAGCGGACGCGATTGGCGTTACCGGATGTTCGCGTTCGGGCAAGGGGGCTTTCGTGGCGGGAGTACTCGACTCACGCATCGCCCTGACCCTGCCGATGGAATCCGGCACCGGCGGCACCAACATCATGCGCGGGGCGCACAGAGACCGCGACCAGGGCGGCGGCACAAACGGATCGCAGTCACCGAGTTCAGCGTATGGCGAGCAAGCGTGGTTAGGCGACGATTTCAGCCCGTTCTCGACCAATCCGAACAATCTGCCCATAGACATACACGAAGTGATCGCGTCAATCGCGCCGCGCGGGTTTCTCGTTTTGGACAAAACAGCCTCGTCCGCCGGCCAGTGGTTGGGTATCCCGTCTTCACACGCCGCGGCGATAGCGGCGGCAGATGTTTACAGGGCGCTCGGTGTTGGCGGCAATATGCACTACATCAACACCCCGACCTCATCGCACTGCCAATGGAGTGCCGATATCTATAATACGCGCTTGCAAAATTTCATAAACATATTCCTGCACAGAACAGGAACGCCCGGCACCGAACCGCTCTTTACCGCGACCGCCGCGCCAAGTATGACGACATGGGTAAACTGGACAACGCCAGCTCTCACAGGTCAGCTAACTTTGGGCGGCTGCGGAAGCACGCCGCCGAGTAGCTCAAGCACAGGTGGAGCAAGCAGTTCAAGTTCTGCCGGAGCGGTTAGCAGTAGTTCGGCAAACATGGTTCAAACAGAAACTTGCCAAACGCCTTTAATAGCATACCCAACAAATACTGTTCCATCAGATCCTTACAATGCCTGCTTTAGATATACAAACGACAAGTGTTATGTTTGCAAAATAGAAAATGAAGGCGAATTTGGAGGGCAAGTAAACACTTGCGCTTCTAGCTGGGTATGGAATGGTTCCCAAATAGAAAACAATTTGGAAGACGGCTATTGGTATCATGAAGTTCCTTGCCCTGGAACAAGCAGTTCATCGACAACTTCATCATCTTCATCTTCAGACGGAACCTTGAGCAGTTCAAGTTTAGCAAGTAGCTCCTCCAGCGGCACAACATCTATTCTATCGCAATATAATCAGCAAGATGTTGTTATTGTCAAGTATTACAATTTACAAGGGCAACCGCTTGGCACACAAAAACCAATAACTTCCGGCGTTTATATTGTTAGAAATTCAAAAACTGGGCAAACACAAATGACGGTGGTTAAATAATTTTTCAAAGGAGAATCCTATGAGAAAAGTCTCAAAAATTTCATGTTTAGCAACAATAGCAATGTTGCTTTTTATATTAATGAGTTGCTCTTCACAAGGCGAAGGCTCTGATTCCGAGTTTAATATAAGCTCGTCTTCTGAAGAGATGCAAGCTCCAGTAAGTTCATCTGCCGGTTTGTCTAGCAGTTCGCTTGCAGTGAATTCTAGCAGTTCGGTTGCTGTTGGTTCAAGTAGCTCGGTTGCTGTTGGTTCAAGTAGTTCGGTTGTTGCAAGCTCTAGTAGCAATGTGTCGAGCAGTTCTGTAGCACAATCCAGCTCCTCTACTACACGCACGGACGCTGTTCGGGAGGCGCTCACTAATGATATTCCTACATCGGCTACACGCATTAATACTTACGGAACAACCCAAACTATCACCTATCCATCACGCAGGTTCGGCGGAACTCAGACGGCAGTTGTAGTTTTACCGCCTAATTACAACGACGGCAGATTGTTTCCGATTATGTATTTCGGTCACGGTATAACCGGCAGCGCACGAGCCAACGATATGAATTCCCGCACAATTCTTGGCAATCTCGTGGCTTCGGGGGAGGCTAAAGACATGATTATTGTTTATACTAATCAGTGGACGCCTGTTACTCAGGCGGAAGTAGATGCAGGTAATACAATGAACAGCTCTAACGCATACACTCCTTTCATTAACGAATGGGCGGAGAACCTCCACCCGTATATGTTAGAGAACTTCCCGGTGGCGCCCGGCAGAGAAAATGTCGCCATAACAGGGTTCTCCATGGGCGGAAACATGGCGATTCGCATATGGATGGCACATCCTGATAAGATTGGATTCGTAGGGCTGGGCGACCCGCCTGCAATTGTTACGTCATCTACTAATATTCGCAATTCTGCGGCGGGGGCGGTCAACGCTCCGAGACCGTGGCTGATATTAGTCACTGGAGCAGAGCCTGAGGGCGCCAACAGCGTTGGTCAGGGTCCGCAGAACATCAGCAACGCTCTCACGCAAAACGGATTTGACAACGTTTGGCATTTTGTTCCCGGTTCAGGCCATAACCAAACTGTTATGACTCCGCACTTATATAATTTTTTGAGAGGGATTTTTTAGGATAAAAAAACTAGCATATTTTCGCTCTCAATCTATACGGATGACCTGTTGCGATTTGGTATGCCAGCCTTTCCCTTGCTTTTTCTAAAAAATTTATGTAGGTTTTGCTTTTGTAGTCGGGGTATGTCCAGTCGAAAGGGTGGAAATGGCCGTTTTCAAAGTAGAGGGTTACTTCTGCGAAAATTCCTTGCCCTAAATAAACCCTGTGCCGTTGGTCTTTGGTTGTGGCCAAAAAAAACTGCCCAAGGGTCATGTAGCCTGGGTCTAAATTCACTTGCCTGTTCCAGATTTTTTCCATTTCATTTGTTTCAAGTTTTATGCCCGCTATTGCTTCGCGTTCAATTTTCTTCTCAAAAGATAGAAAAGAACGAAGCGGAGTTTTGCCGAGTTCATCTTCATAATAGTTTGTGTGGTCAAAGGGAATGGGTTTCATTTCCAAATCTACCTCTCCAAAACGTTCCCTTAGCTTTTGCCTTGCTTGCACGCAAAGTTCTTCGCTTGCAGCAAGAACGCCGACTATAAGCCGCACAGCCAAGGGTGTTTTCGGAATGCCCATAGATGGAAGGTAGAAAAAATTACTATATTCCTAAGTAGTGGGAAAAATGGTTCCGGGAGGCATTATGAAAACCAGTCGTCTTTTTCTTTCTGTGGCAGGTCTTTTGCTCGCCATTGCTTTAACTTTTTCATGTTCTAACGATAATAACTCAGACAACAACTTTATAAAATGCCAAGCAGCTAACGGTTCTTGCATAGAGGGCGAGCTTACAATCGAACAATGCGGTATGATTGGCGGTACAGTAGTTTCGTCTTGCAATGTAAACTGCCTAGTAGCAAGCATTTGCTTGCCAGATATCCCAGCTGAGCAATGCACTGCGGCTGGCGGCACAGCGGTTTTGTCTTGCCCTAGCGATCCTGGTGCAAGCTCTAGTTCTGTAGGCGGTGCAAGCTCCAACTCTGCAGGCGGCGCAAGCTCCAGCTCTGCAGGCGGCGCAAGCTCTAGCTCTGTAGGCGACGCAAGCTCTAGTTCAACAGGCGGAGGCACAAGCTCCAGTTCAAGCAACAACGTTGTAGTTGGAAGTGGCGGCCCAGTTTCTTATTATGGCAGACTCACGGCTAGCGGAGCTAATATAGTTGGCTCAAAAACAGGCAACACGCCAGTGCAAGTTAGAGGTGTTAGCCTTGGCTGGAGCAATACGGGCTGGGAATCGCAGCATTTCTTTAATGCCGCCACCGTTAATGCCATGGTTGACCATTGGAAAGCCGAGGTTATTCGGGTTCCCTTGGGTATTGGAGGAGATAACAACGACTATCTAACTAGGCCGGCAGAAAATAAAGCTAGAGTTAAAACTGCCATTGAAGCAGCGATAGCCAAAGACGTTTACGTGATAATAGACTGGCATGCTCACGACTTTCACCAAACCGAAGCCATTGCTTTTTTTACAGAAATGGCCAGAGACTACGGAAGCTACGATCACGTAATATTTGAAATTTTCAACGAGCCATTGGCTGTATCATGGACTTCTATCAGAAATTATTCCACTGCAGTAATAAACGCCATTCGCAACGCAGGATCAAACAATCTTGTTCTAGTAGGCACTCCCAACTGGGACCAAGATATCGATGTGATAATACCTAATCCGCTTACAGATAACAACGTAGCTTATGTTCTTCACTTTTATGCTGGTAGCCATCCTTTAAATGGTAGCCAATGGACTCCTAATTTTGCGAATAGAATTAACTCTGTTCGCACCGCAGGCCATCCGGTATTTGTATCGGAATACGGCACAGTTAACGCAGATGGCAATGGCAGTCATGCTGCTGCGGCTACAAATACCTGGATGGATTTTCTTAATGCTCGCAATATATCTTACGCCGCATGGCATGTGAATAATAAAAATGAAGGTTCGGCGTTTTTCATACCATCGTTCACCCCAAGTGCCAGCGCTGGCTGGACTACCACCTCCAACATGACTAATTCCGGGCGGTATATTTACGATAATTTGGTAGCATGGGCTAATAACGCTCCATGGCGCGGCGGCTCAGGCAATACCGCATCAAGCAGCAGCGGTGGTGGAACTAGCTCCAGCAGCGGCGGTACTTCCAACACAAGGTGTAAAGGAACTATGAATTCGATTACTTACGACCTGTTCTGTCAGTGGGAAAGCGGTTGCTTTGCGATTGACCCAGCTTTTGCTGAAATTCCTGGAAGAACTTGCGAACAACTTACTGATGAGTGCCAGTATTGGGGAGCAAGATGGCCTAACAGCAGTGTTTTCATTAACGTTACCAATGAAGGTTCATTATCTTGCAATGGTACTCCAGTAACCATAAATTAAATGACAATTCCGCAAAACCTTCCTGCGCCAGATCCGCTTGTAAAGTTAAAAGTAATACCTCTGCCTCCGGAAAGAAGCACGGCTGGGAATTTGAATATTTGCCCGCCAAGCACGCAAACGCCGTTTCTTTTGAAAAGCAGCTATGCTCCCGCAGGCGACCAGCCAGATGCTATAAAGGAAATAACAGCCGCATTTAAAAACGGGAAAAAATTTCAAGTGCTGCTGGGCGTTACCGGTTCCGGAAAAACTTTTACAATGGCAAATGTGATTAAAAATTTGGAAAAACCAACTTTGATCTTAACGCATAACAAAACGCTCGCTGCACAGCTTTACCAAGAATTCAAAGCATTTTTCCCAGAAAATGCCGTTGAATATTTTGTTAGCTACTACGACTACTACCAACCAGAAGCTTATATTGTAGCAAGCGACACCTTTATAGATAAAGATGCCTCCATTAACGATGAAATAGATAAACTGCGGCTAAGGGCGACCAAGAATTTATTAACCAGAAGAGACACAATAATCATTGCCTCCGTAAGTTGCATTTATGGTTTAGGCAGCCCTGCGGAATATTTTGAATTGATGGTTCGTTTGAAGGTTGGAGAAGAACGTGAACGCGATGATATTTTGCGGGATTTGGTTGCCATTCAATACGACAGGAACGACTACGCTTTGGAGAGAGGAACATTCAGGGTGCGCGGCGACCGAATAGATGTGTATCCAAGCTACGATGACACTGGGCTTCGCATTGAACTTTACGGCGACACAATAGAAAAACTCTCGTGGTTTCATTTGGTTACAGGAGATACAATTAAAAGCGTTGATGAAATAATCGTTGCTCCTGCAAAGCATTTTGTGACAAAGGAAGAAGGTCGCCTGCGTATAACGGAGCAAATTCAGCGTGAGCTGGATAGAAGGCTTATAGATTTACAGGCAGAAGGCAAAGTTTTGGAAGCAAACAGGCTTAACAGCCGTGTTCGTTACGATTTGGAGCTGATAAGAGAAACGGGAATTTGCCCTGGCATAGAAAATTATTCTCGCATTATTGAAGGCAGAAAGCCCGGCACCAGGCCTTATACTCTTTGGGATTATTTTGGCAAAGACTGGTTTTTGATTGTTGACGAATCGCATGTTAGCATTCCGCAGGTTGGAGGAATGTGCGAGGGCGATAGATCCCGCAAAACCACGCTTGTGGATTATGGCTGGAGACTGCCTTGCGCCATTGATAACCGCCCAATGAACTTTGCCGAATTTGAGCATGAAATGCCGCCAAGCGTGCTTTTTGTAAGTGCAACGCCTGCAGACTATGAATTTAAAAAAACAGGTGGAAGAATAGTTGAGCAAATAAATCGCCCCACAGGTTTGCTAGACCCCGAAGTTGAGGTTATGCCCATAGAAGGGCAAATGGAAGATTTATTAGCTCGCATTAAAAAAACTATTTCAAATGGCGACAGAATTTTAGTGACCACTCTTACAAAAAAAATGGCTCAAGATTTAACAGATTATTTGATGGAAAGAAAAGTAAAAACGAGATATTTGCATAGCGATATTAGAACCCTTGATCGGCACGATATTATACGCGAGCTTAGAATGGGAAAGTTTAATGTTCTTGTAGGCATAAATCTTTTGCGAGAGGGTTTGGATTTGCCAGAGGTTGCCTTGGTTGCAATTTTAGATGCCGATAAAGAGGGATTTCTGAGGAATTACAGAGGCTTGATTCAAACCATGGGGCGCGCAAGCAGAAATGTTCTGGGCCGTGTAGTTCTTTATGCAGACAGAATTACCGATTCCATGAAAAAAGCAATTGAGGAAACCAGGCGGCGCAGAGAAAGGCAGATAGTATTCAATAGAATAAGCAATATAGTCCCAAGAAGCGTTCACAGAAAGCTGGAAGATGCCTTGGAGATTCAAGATCCATTGGCTGAGGTGAGAGGGAAGAAAGGAGTTAGGGGAAGGAAATCAATTGATGGCAGAGAGTTGGAGGAATATTCAATTGAGGAATTGGATAAAGCCATGAAAGCTGCGGCAGCAAAGCTTGATTTTGAGGAGGCAGCGAGGCTGAGGGATTTGATTAGGGAGATACGAGTAGGCGTTAAGAAGTGATTTTTGATTAAAAAAAGCAAAAATCTGTCAACAGTGGTTATCAAAATGAAGGGGGGGTGTTTTTTTTGGGCTCGAGCTACGTCTAAACTAATAAACAACATTAGAGGTAGCTATGAAAAAAGCACATTTTTATGTAGATGGGTTTTCCTTCAAACGGATAAACGACTACTACAGGTATGAACACAAAAGGCGCTCAAGGCTAAACATAGCCGCTTTTGAAACCTATTTGCGCTATGAAATTGCGCGCAAACTCGGTATTTCAAGCGACAGCGAAAGTTTAAGCTTTGAAAAGCACTTTTACTATCCAAGCCCAAACCCCCGAACTTGCTTTTACAAAAGCAGTGTTACTGATACTATTTTGAACTTTGAAAACTGCCTCGCAGAAGCAGGTTACATTGTTCATTATTCACGAAAAATCTCCACTTTAGAGCCAAGACCAAATGAAAACCTGTTTGCGGACTCATTAGTGGCAACGCAATTAAAAAAGATTGACCTCTTTATTTTGCTATCAACTCAGGGGCAGCACGCAAACATTTTACAGCAAATGAGGCACTGCAAAATCCCAAACATACTGGTAGGCTGGGAAGCTATTTGCAGAAATTCACGCGGTGCCTTCAGCAAATGGAAAACTGACAGAATTTTGTGTGGTTTTGCAAATGCTTACAGTCCTTTGGAAAGAATTCTAGACCTGCCAAGCGGAAAGCACCCCCTTACTGAAACCATGTTTGAAAATTTTTTCAGCCTTTATCGCCCGCCTGCATTTTCCCCCAGCTATCCTTTAAACCTACGATGCGGTTAAACACAGGTTTTTCTGCAGTGGAATCCTTGGAATCCACGCAGAAATAACCGTGCCGCACAAATTGGAACCTGTCGTAGGGTTTAACGCTTGCAAGCAAAGGCTCTGCCTTTGCCTGTTTTACGAGCATGGAATTCTTGTCAACATAATCCATATAGCTTTTGCCTTCCGGAATTGCCATAGGATTTTCCAAAGTGAAAAGATTTTCAAATAAACGAACTTCTACATCAACGGCATTTTTGCAATTCACCCAATGCAGCGTTCCCCTTACCTTGCGGGCATCTGGAGTTTCGCCTCCCCTACTCTCAGGATCGTAAACGCAACGCAGCTCTGTAATGTCGCCTTTTTCGTTTTTTATAACCTCTTTGCAGGTTATATAATAAGCACCCTTTAAGCGAACTTCCGAGCCTGGGAAAAGCCTGAAATATTTTTTTGGCGGCTCTTCCATAAAATCATCGCGTTCTATGTAAATCTCTCTGCCAAAAGTTATTTGCCTTGTGCCTTGCTCCAAATTTCCAGGATTATTTTCTGTTTCCAAAATATCTTCCTTGCCTTCTTCCCAATTTGTAATCACAATTTTTAAAGGATCTAAAATAACCATCGTTCGCTGCACGTCTTTATTCAATTCTTCTCTTATGCAAAAATAAAGCAACTGAATATCAACTGTGCTATCGGTTTTCGCAACGCCAATTCGCTCTGCAAATTCACGCAAGGAACTGGGAGTATAGCCTCTGCGACGCAATCCGCTTATTGTTGGTATTCTAGGATCGTCCCAACCGAGAACGTGGCCATTTTCCACAAGCTCTCTCAAAAGCCTTTTACTCATAACGGTGTAGGTTAAATTCAAGCGAGCAAATTCAATTTGGCGAGGCAATGCCTCCGGCATTTTCTGGCTTGGAACATAACCGCTGTTCATCAACGCTTTGATTTCATTTAGCACCCATTCGTAAAGCGGCCGGTGGTCTTCAAATTCCAATGTGCATATACTATGGCTTATGCCTTCAATCCAATCACCAATGGGATGAGCGTAATCGTACATTGGATAAATAATCCATTCGTTGCCTGTGCGGTGATGGCTTTCTTTTTTTATGCGGTAAATGGCAGGGTCGCGCATATTCATATTAGGGCTTGCCATATCTATTTTCGCCCGCAAAAACGCCTCGCCTTCTTCTATTTCGCCATTTCGCATTTTGCGGAAAATTTCCAAACTCTCGCTTGCCGGCCTATCGCGCCAAGGGCTTGCCTTGCCAGGGCTTGTGAGCGTTCCTCTGTATTCGCCAACGCTATCGCCTTTCAGGTGGCAGATATACGCTTTGCCTGCCACAATCAATTGTTCGGCAAATTCATAGCACAAACCATAATAATCGCTTGCGTAAAATTCATTTTCTCCCCAATCGAAGCCCAGCCACTTAACGTCTTCTTTTATGCTATCTACATATTCAACTTCTTCCTTCGCAGGGTTCGTATCATCGAAACGCAAATTGCAAACACCATTGAATTGCCGTGCTATGCTAAAATTTATGCATATACTTTTGGCATGCCCAATATGCAAATAACCATTAGGCTCCGGCGGAAACCGAGTATGCACGGAACCATAGCGTTTATTGCCCAAGTCTTCGACTATAAAGTCTTTGATAAAATTAGAGGGAGTCATAACTAGTGAGAATTTAGAAATAAATATGAATAGCTATCCCCCTTTCCCTAAAAATTTTTCTATATTCCCTCACAAATGACCCAAACCAGCCGAAACACGCTTTTGAACTTCCGCGAGGAGCTTTTGGGCTCTTGCCACGCGCAGAGCTCTGTTTTGGCGTATAATTCCAGGCTTGCCCACCTAGAGCC
>JAITFT010000008.1 GCA_031281155.1 Candidatus Fibrimonadaceae bacterium | reverse complement strand
GACTTGAACCTAGAACCCGCGCCTTAAAAGGGCGCTGCTCTACCAATTGAGCTACTGATTCGTGTTGCCTAAATATAGAAAAAAAGAGCTTTGCCGTCAAGGTATAATTGAAAAAAAATCAACTTGTTAAATCATAATTCGTATAAAAATGGAAATTCCGCCCAAATTCCAGGAAGCCAAAACCCTATTTTTATCGCTGGACTTGACATCCAGGCTTGAATAACCTATTTCACCAAAGAAAGAGAGACGTTCCCATTCGGCAAAGCGATAGCCCAAAAAGACTCCAAATCCATTCCCAAGAGGCTCAAAATCTGCCTTTGCCTTCCCCCAGGTGGAGTATATTTCTGTGCCTGGAAGCATCCAATAATAACGCAAAAACAAGCTGAAATAATCTCCGTTTCTTAGAGAAATTAAGTCTGGCGAGATTAACAGGCGATATTCTGTAAAAAGAGGAAAAGCCCGCAAAGCGTACCTAAGGTTATAGTTTTCACCATGTTTGTCTACCAAAATAACCGATTCATTGCTGTATAAAAAAGAAAGACCCAGACCAAAAGAGTGCATATCGTTGAGCTGCCATATCAAGCCCGCCGCTATTGGGAATGTGAGGTTCACTTTTTGAAAATCCTGTTTTTGCGGAAACAAACCCAGAGAATCTTCCAAATAACTTGCTTTCAATTCAGCAAACCGGATATCTAAGAGATTCTGAAATTTCGCTCGGTCTTTGAAGTCTATGAACTGTACGCCAAGCAGAGCAAAAAAATAAAACCCAGGCTTTATGGTGGTGTCTCTGCTTGTGGTATCAAAAATATCAATAGCATCTGGTAGTGGCACAAAAGCTGTATCTTGGGGTAGCAGCACGATTGTATCCTGGGGGAACGGCACAATTGTATCTTGGGGTAGCGGCATGATTGTATCTTGGGGCAATGGCACAAAAGAGGAATCTTGCGAGAAGGCAGTTCCGAAGAAAAGCAGGGAAAGTAGAATTGCTCCTTTAAATTTCATTTTAAGAAAATGTAGAAAAACCGTCACACAGCAAAAAAATCAAGAAATTTTCTATCTTACTTTTCATGACAAAAAATAACGTTCCGCAATATTATCGATTCCTGTCTTTTGCCGTAGTTGCTATGGTTATAGGCTCAATTTTTGTGTCCGGCTCTTTCTATACAGTTAGAGCGGGCGAAAAAGCTTTGGTTTTTACCTGGGGGAAAATAACCTCGGTTACAGATGAAGGCTTGCACTTCAAGGTACCAGTTATGCAAACAATTTCAAAGGTAGATATCCGCACTCAAAAAGCAGAAGCTCCTGCAGCGGCGGCTTCTAGAAACATGCAAACCGTTTCAACCGTGTTAACGCTAAACTACCACTTGGACCCTGCTAAATTAAGAGAACTCTACTCAACAGTCGGCTTGGAAGTTGAGAATAAAATAATAGCCGCAAGAATTCAAGAAACCGTTAAAGCTGTTGTTGCCCGCTACACTGCAGAAGAATTGCTCACAATGCGCGAACAAGTTAGAAACGATATTTCCGAAAGCCTAACCAGGCAGCTCTGGGAATACCACATAATAGTCGGTGCAGGCGGCGTTCAAATAACCAGCTTCGATTTTAGCCGTTCATTCAACGAAGCTATTGAAGAAAAGCAGGTTGCCGAGCAAAAAGCTTTAACCGCGCAAAATAATTTAGAGCGAGTAAAGGTAGAAGCAGAGCAAAAAGTTGCGCAAGCCCAAGGCGAAGCAGAAGCAATTCGCATTCAAGCAGATGCAATTCGCGCACAAGGCGGCAAAGAATACGTGAATTTAAAAGCGGTCGAAAAATGGGATGGCAAATTACCAACCTATATGGGCGGCGGCGGGCCAATGCCATTTTTGGAAGTGAAATAATTTATATATTCCACCCCATGCCAATAACTAAAAACGATTTAATAAACGATACTGCTATATCATGTGGCGCACAGCGTCATGTTATAAAAATGGTGATAGAGCAATTTTTTAATGTTGTTCAAGACTCTGCAAAGGAAGGTCGTTCATTAGAGCTGAGAGGCTTTGGAACTTTTTATCCAAAAAGCTACAACCCAAGAGCAGGGCGCAATTTAAAAACCGGCGAGCTTATACCACTGGCTGCCAGCAAAAGCATGTCTTTAAAATTCTCTGCTGAACTTAAAGCTAAGATAGCAGGCTCTGTAATTAAACAGAAGCAGGAAGCTGCCAGCAAATTGGTTCTAGCTCATGAGCTTGCAAAAACGAATTCGCTTTAGAGAAATGCCCACAGCCTATAAAACCCCTATGCGCCGATAACGGCGACGGATGCGGGGCTTCTAATACAAGGTGGTTTTCACCTGTTATCAAAAATTTCTTTTTGCGCGCAAAGCTACCCCAAAGCAAAAATACCAAGTGAGTTTTATGCTTTGAAACTCGCTCTATTATTGAGTCTGTAAATTTTTCCCAGCCTACGTGAAAATGCGATGCGGGTGAATTTGCCCTAACCGAAAGCGAAGAATTTAAGAGCAGCACACCTTGCTTTGCCCAGCTTTCCAAATTGCCATGCATAGCGGGTTTAATGCCCAAATCTCTTTCTAGCTCTTTGTAAATATTTTGCAAACTCGGCGGAGCTTCTATGCCAAAAGGAACAGAAAACGAAAGCCCATGCGCTTGCCCTGTTCCATGGTAAGGATCTTGCCCCAAAATCACAACCTTAGTTTGCGGCACAGGACACAAGTCCATAGCATTGAAAAACAACCCAGCCGGCGGATAAACCGTATATTGCTGCTTCTCCTGCACCACCTTGTTTTTAATCTCAGCAAACCAAGGCGTTTCAAAAAGATCCGCAAGCAAACTCAACCAAGAATTTTCAAGTTTAATCAAATCTCTACTCCCTACTCTCCACTCCCTTAGCAACTAAATCAACACTTACCCCCGCCTCCCTCAACAACACCGGTACGCCATCATTTATTGGATACGACATTTTCCCATCAACAGTTACCAAAGTACCGTTTTCTTCTTGCAGGGGTTGCTTTGTTATTGGGCAACAGAGGATTTCCAGAAGTTCTTTAGAGAGCATTTTAGATTACCCTCACTATTGCAAATACCATTCCGGGGCGGCAATACTTGCCTGCCGTGTATTTGAGCGCAGTGTGGTGCAAAAGCTCAAAAAGTTCTGCGGCTTTGATTTTGTGCTTTGCGCACAAGGCTTTGAATTTGCTTTCAAACTTTTTCAAATCTCTTGGCAAATCGGGGGAAACGCGGCAGTCTGCGAGCAGTGCGCCGGATTTTTGCAAATCGACTAGCAAGGCTTTTGTTATTTTTTGCTTTTCGTTTATTTTAACGCCAGCATGCAAGCGGCAACTGCCGTTAAAGCCCTCTGGGGCGGCAAAGGGGATTTTTGCTTCGTTGTAAAGATTGCTGAAAGTGGTTTCAATCAAATCTTCGGCTTCTTTTTTCATGCCGTGCATATACATAGCGGTGGCTATGCTGTATTGAACGCCTGTCCAAACATCGTGCGCTTGGAAATTGAATTCGTCTAGAGGCGAGCCGTCTTTGTGCACCAGATTTGCCGCGCCGATTAACGGGCTGTTCTTTTTGTAGTTGGTATTGTAAATTTTCGTTAAAGCACGCTTTGCCTTTTTGGAATCCATAATGGGTTCTAAATTCAGCAATCGCAAATATGTGTCTGCGAGGAGAGCGTCTGCGAAAACATCGTCGTTGGTGCCTTGCGTTTTGCATACATAAAACAGGAAATAGCCTTCTTTTTCATTCCACAGAACCTCATGGAAAACTCGCTGTGCATCGTGCGACCAGTTGTTCCAGTGAGCGGCTCTTTCGTAGTCGCCGAGCGTTTCTGCTATTTTCGCCGCAGCGCGCAAACCGGCTATCCAGAATGAACCGCAATAAACGGAAATTCCGTGGCTTGCCAAGTTATCGAAAGTATCGTCGGTTCCGTGCGTTAATGGGAATACCTGCCCTGGCTCAACCAGCTTTTCCAAATATTCCATTGCTGCATAAACAGCATCTCTGCAGTCGGTAAGCACGGAAATATCGCCTGTCATTTGATAATGCCTAATCACCATCAAAACAAATTTTGGTGCAAGGTCCTTCCATTCTTTTACATTATGCCAATCGTAGGCATCTGGAGCGGCATCAAAGGGGCTTCCTAAATCGTGTATTACCGCTCCCCTAACCGCTCTTGGCCCTTCAAGTTTTGAATCGGGCAAATCTGCGTGGGGCATATTTACGTATTTATGATACCTGCGGAGTTGCGGATTAACCGCTAAAACTGCATCTGCAAAGTTACGCATAACGCAGCCATCTAAGCGTGGCAAAAGAGCCAGCAGGCTAAAGCTGCCGTAGAAATAGACATCTAAGCTGTTGAAGAAGGGATAATCTGCACATTCGCGAATTAAAAATCTGTCTTCTTTATCCCAAACGGTTGCTTCTGCCAAAAAGCTTAGAGTGTTTATGGCAAGGGTGCGGAAATTTTTGCTTGCTCGCTCTGGAACAAGGCGGTTATAATTCGAAGGAATTGCAGATTCAATGCGCGGGGTTGCTTCTATAAATTCAGCAAGCATTGGCCTAATGCGTTTGTCTGGGTCGGGGTAAAATTCTGTGTATTTTTTTATGCTGTTTAACCCGTTCATTCTTATAAGCGGAAAATCCAAAGCCATCGAGAACTGAACTCTTGCGCTTGTGTTCGGAGGAAGCACCAGCGTTACGCACAATACGCCCGCCATTATTTCCCTGCCGCTATAAACGCCATTATCCCAAGCTTTGCTCACTCTGCCGGAAAGCAAGGCCCCTTGCAAAACTTCTTTTTCGTGTTGTTTATAAAACCTTGGTTTTGTGCTTGCTTGCGCTATGGTTCCTGGGTTCCAGGTTGCCGCTATAGCCATGCGCCCTGCGCAATCCGATTCGCTCAGAAATTTCTTTGTGTAAAACTCTATGCCAATGGTATGGCGACCATCTGCTTGTACTTGCCCGTAGCTATCTGCTTGCGGAAGCCTGGCGTTTGGCTGCAAAACAAAAGAGGAGTCTTGAACGCCGTGCCTGTCTTTCAAAACGTTGTAGCCGCATAGGTTATCTTGCATTTGGACAATGGTTATTTCACGTGTTTTGTTGGTTGGATTTTCAAGCTCAAAAATTGCCGCACTCGCAGGCAAGCTACTCAATCTTTCATTGCCGGGCAGCACAGGGGAGACTTGAATTTTGCGAATTTTTACCGTTTTTTGGGAAACGTATTCTGTGGAAGCAGCAGGATAAAGAGCTGTGTAGTTCATTTGCTCTGGATTGTAGCCTGGTTGCCCTAAAATTTCTGGCTCTTCTTCGCAAGCTGCAGTTAGCGAGCCTTGCCTTTCGGGTGTTTCTCCAACAAGCCCGTTAAAAAAGTCTATTATCCAAAGTCTCTGAAAGCGGGGACTACGGTCGTTATGCGCAAGCATTGCCTCTGTGCGGCGGCTCCATTCTATGCGCCAGCGGTTCAAGCATTCTTCGTTTGCTGCATATAAGTCGCCTTTCTTTGTGGCGGTTTCAAGTAATTTTGCAATTTCGCTGGCATCAAGACCTGCAGGCACAAGGGGTTTGCCTGTTGTGCTTACCAGGGGGAAATAAGAAAGCAAATCGTAAACTTGCGGAACGTTTTCAACTATCAAAGGCGAGCCTTGAATTGATTCCTTGTAATAAAAATCGTTTAGCCTTATATCGCCATCTTTTTCGCCGCGAACTTGAATACCGGGCAAAAAATGAACAACGGGTGTTTTCCCCGCTGGCGTTACCGTAAACGCGCTACCTATTCCGCCTACCGCTATGCCTGTAGTTGAGGGTGTTGTGGTGAGAGGAGTGTACCAAGGCTGTGCGAACCCTACAGCGAGGCCAGGAGTGATTAAATCTTTAACGGTGCCTTTAAGGGCAGACTGAGACAAATATTTATTAAGCATGAAGGGAAGATAGAAAATTCTCCTCACCTACCTCATAAACAACATTTCCATATAGCTTGGCAGCGGCCAGTAGTCGTCTGCTACTTCGCCTTCTAGGGCATCAGCAGCAGTACGCACGGCATCCATACCAGAGAGAATGTTTTGCGAATAGAACTTTAACTGCTCTTCAATGCTGCCCTTGTTTTTGGCAAAATCTTTTTCCAATTTCGCAACTGAACTTTGCAATTCCTTGATTTTTTTTGCAACAAAATTAATATTTGAACGACTTAGGGAAAATTCTTTAAGAATGCCAAAACATTCAACCTGATCTGTTAAATAGGTTATAGCTGCCGGCAAAATTTTGGTTTTTGCAATATCCAAAATCAGCTTTGCCTCAACATCTATGGTTTTAATATACTGCTCGGCGGAAATTTCAAAGCGAGCAGCAAGCTCAATTGGCGTAATGGTTTTCTGATTTTCAAAAAGAGAAATTATTTCCTTGCTTTTAAGCACAGGCAATGCCTCTGCGCAGGTTTTTAAATTCGGCAAGCCACGCTTTTTCGCCTCTCTATGCCACTCCTCAGAATAGTTATTATCGTTAAATATAACAAGACCGTGGTTATCTATTATTTCTTTCAAAACAGCAGTGCAAGCATCTTCTATTTTTTTTCCTCTCTCAATAAGTTTTTCCAATTTTGAAGCAATCCAATCAATGGAATCTGCTGCAATGGTATTTATGGCAACCAGAGAATCGCTAACAGACTGGCTGGAACCAACAGCACGAAATTCGAAGCGGTTCCCGGTAAAGGCAAATGGAGAAGTACGGTTTCGATCGCCAGGGTCTTTTGGAAGCGGAGGCAAGGTATCTACGCCTATGTTCATAAGGCTTGCCTTTTTGCTATTCTTTAGGTTGCCCGCCTTGACTTGCTCAAAAACATCTGTTAGCTGCGAGCCTAAATAAATGCTCATAATGGCCGGCGGTGCCTCGTTTGCGCCAAGACGATGGTCGTTGCCTGCGCTTGCCACAACTGCGCGAAGCAGGCTGCCGAATTTATGAACGCCTCTAATCACTGCACCGCAAAACAAAAGGAATTGCATATTTGCATGGGGGGTATCGCCTGGGTCTAGCAGGTTGCCAAGGTTGGCATCTCTAACAGACCAGTTCACGTGCTTGCCGCTGCCGTTAACGCCTTTGAAAGGCTTTTCGTGAAGCAGGCACAAAAAGCCATGCTTTTTGGCGTAGGCTTTTAGGGTTATCATTATAAGCTGCTGATGGTCACTTGCTATATTTGAGTTTTCGTAGAGAGGGGCAATTTCAAACTGACCAGGAGCGACTTCGTTGTGATGGGTTTTCGCAGGAATTCCCAAACGGTAAAGTTTTTCCTCCACATCTTGCATAAATACTTGGGCTCTTTCCGGTATTGCTCCAAAATAGTGATCTCCAAACTCTTGCCCTTTTGCGCTGGCCTTGCCAAAGAGGGTTCTACCTGCAAGGAGCAGGTCTGGCCGCGCAGCGGCGAATGCCGAATCAATTAAAAAATATTCCTGCTCTGGCCCCGCACTGGAACTCACTACTGCCGTTTTCTTGTGCCCTAAAATTTTCAGTAGCTTGCTAACTGCGCGGTTTATAGCCATATTGGAGCGAAGCAATGGCGTTTTTTTATCTAAGGCCTCGCCTGTCCAGGCTACGAATACTGTGGGTATGCAGAGCGTTGCTCCGTTTGAAGTTTCCATTAAGTATGCCGGGCTTGTAACATCCCATTCGGTGTAGCCTCGTGCTTCAAAGGTGGAACGAATGCCGCCATTTGGGAATGCGCTTGCATCTGGCTCGCCTCTAAGCAACTGCTCGCCGGAGAACTCGGATATAACTTTGCCGTCTCGATTTATGGATATAAAACCATCGTGTTTTTCTGCTGTGGCTCCTGTTAAGGGGTAAAACACGTGCGAATAGTACTTCGCACCACGGCTGATTGCCCATTTGCGCATTGCATCTGCAACGAGGGCTGCCACGCCTTTTTCAAGAGGCGCCCCGACTTTAAGCGTTTTTTCCAAAGAGTTGAAAACTTGCTTTGGCAAGGCTTTTTTCATTTTTTCCAAATCAAAGACATCGGTAGCCCAAATTTTGGAAAAATCCGATGCCGGCCCAACAGCAACCGGCTTGCGTTCTGCTATCTGTTTGAGTATGTCTCTTCTGCTTATAATGTTCATGGCGGTACCTTTGGTGGATAATGTAGAAAAATGTAGGGGTGCGATTAATTAATCGCACCCCTACATTTTTCTACATTCCTGCAATGCACTCTACCCTACCTGAAAAAATCCTGAATTTTTGCCTTGATGCGGGGGCGGATTTTGCGGAAATTTATGAAGAAGAAACTCGCAAAACCAACCTTTCGCTTAAAGATAACGCCATAGAGGGAGCCTCTGCCTCCATAATTTATGGAGTTGGCATAAGAATGTTTTTTGGCAACGAAGTTCTTTACGGTTTTGCAAGCGATTCTTCGGAAAACACTTTGCTTGGTATTGCAAAGGATTTAGCTTGCGCTAGGAATGCCAAGAGAGTGGCAAATATGCAAAGCGGGAAAGAGCATAATTATACTTCTTTTAATGAGGTGCTTTTTAAAGACCCTCGTATTTCGGGGCAAGCTTTTAAAAAGGATTTTTTATTTGCGGCAAATTCAAGCGCAAGAGCTAAGGGCGAAAAAATCATTCAAGTGGAAAGCGGTATTTCAGATGCTGTGCAGAATATAAAAATATGGAATAGCGAAGGCTTGAAGATTTCAGATAAAAGAGCGAGAATTAGATTTTCTGTAAACGCAACGGCAGCGGAAGGCTCTGAGCGAACAAATGCGCATGAGGCACCTGGTGCTTTGGGTGGCTATGAGTTTTTGGATAGCTTGCCTGTGGAAAATTTATCTGCATTGTGCGCAGAGCGGGCTTTGAGAATGTTGAGCGCCCCGTATATTAAGGGCGGGCAAATGCCCGTTGTTATGGGCAATGCTTTTGGCGGGGTGATTTTCCACGAAGCATGCGGGCACCCGCTGGAAACAGAAGCTGTGCGCAGGCAGGCAAGCCCTTTTTGCGGAAAGCTGGGCGAGCAAATTGCGCACTCTGTTTTAACCGCTATAGACGATGGCACTTTAAGCGGAGTTTGGGGCAGCCTGGCTGTGGACGATGAGGGCACACCAACTCAAAAAACAATTTTAATTGAAAACGGAATTTTGAAAAATTTTCTTAGCGACCGTGTTGGGGCCAAGGAGCTAGGCTTGCCTTTAACAGGCAGCGCACGCAGAGAATCCTATAAATACGCTCCGGTTAGCAGAATGCGAAATACATTTATTGCACCAGGCGAATCTACGCTAGAAGATATGCTTGCTACAGTTGATAACGGGCTTTATGCGGCAAAGATGGCCGGCGGCTCGGTTAACCCTGCTACAGGGGAATTTAATTTTGCCGTGGAAGAAGGCTACGAAATTAAGAATGGCCGCTTGGCAGACGTAGTGCGAGGCGCAACGCTTATAGGGCTTGGCCATGAGATTTTGCCGAGAATAAGCATGGTTGGGAACGACCTAGAACTTGCCGCAGGAATGTGCGGCGCAAGCTCCGGCCATGTTCCGACTGCCGTTGGGCAACCGTCTATAAAGGTGGATTCTATTTTGGTTGGTGGGCGCTAGTATAAAAAATAGGAACCGGACTCGCCCTAAAAAGATCTCGTTTCTACTTTTTTGAAAGATAGCCTAGCCTTCTCTAAGGTTTTTCTAAGGAACCAAGCCAAAGCATAAACCGCAAGCGAAGAGCGTTGGACGAGACAAACTTGTTAGAACGGCCTTAATGGGCGAGTCCGGTATAGGTAAATATATATTATTTTTTGGAAATGCGGCGGTTTTTTATTTAAATAGTTATTATTTTTCTCTATTGTCAATAGCTAATGATAAAGCACTGGGATTATTGACATTAAATTGACAAAAAAGTCCCTAAAAAGGGCGAGCATTGTTGGCAAAAAGAACATTAACACTGTAACAACGGTTAAAATTTTGGGAATAAATGTCATTGTCATTTCGTTTATATGCGTTGCCGCTTGGAACAAAGCGATTGCTAGGCCAACAAATAACGCCGAAATTAGCATTGGACCGCACATATAGAGCATAAGCATCATTGCCTTGCGACCAATATCAACAACAAAAAGATCAGTAACCATAGCTAATGGAAAGATAGTAAAAGTTGCTGCACTATTAAACTCCAACCGTCCACCATAACAAATAAAATAAGCTTAAAGGGCATAGATACCATCATAGGCGGCAACATCATCATGCCCATTGACATTAAAATAGAAGCAACCGCCATATCTATAACCAAAAACGGAACATAGATTAAAAAGCCTATTATAAAGGCCGTTTTTAATTCCGATATTATAAATGCCGGAATTATTGTCCACATTCCCAACTCTTCTACCGAGCTGGGGTTCGGCAACCTAGATGCTCTTATAAACAAGGCTAAATCGTGCTCGGATGTTTGCCTGAGCATAAATTCTCGAATGGGCCTAACGGCATTGTCTATGCCCTGTTGGTAATCTATTTCTTTGGCAAGGTAGGGCTGCAAGGCTTCTTCGTTTACCCGATTGAAAGTGGGTGCCATAACAAAGAATGTAAGGAATAGGCTCAAACCCATAACCATTTGGTTAGGCGGCGCGTTCTGCGTTCCCAAAGCCTGTTTTACGAAATTTAAAACTATTACAATTCGCGTAAAGCAAGTTAGCATTATTATAATGGATGGCGCTAGAGAGAGTATGGTTAAAAGAGCAACGAGTTCTAAAGTAACGGCGACATCTTCAACGCTTTGCGCTCTATCTACGCCGAAAGTAACGCGAGGCAACGGAATGTCTTGAGCAAAGGCTGTTGAAACCCCGACACCAGCAATTAGCAGAAGGAACAAAACTTTGCAGGTGTTGGCTATTATGCGTTTTTTGTTGATCATTACCTGCCTCCTTCTCTTTTGAATCTGCGGAGCAGGTGATCTACTGTTGCGGAGAATTGAGCCGCGGTAACAGGCTTTGCGTCGTAGGTTTCTAGAATGTATTTTGCTTCTTCGCCTTGTATTTCGGAAAGCGTTCTCATGCCATCGGTGTAGGAGCCTACCACTAAGACTCTTTCTACGCCTACTTTGATTAAGAGCACGCTTTTGCCTGCGCCCAAAAACTTTGAATCTAAAAGCTTAACCAAAGATTGCCCGCTGCTTGAAGCCACGCTTTCTACCTTGCGAACTTTTTTGAGCAGAACATAGATTACATATAAAAGCGCTAATATAACCAGCAACCCAACTGTCATGCGGGTAGCTACTCTGCCAAAATCTGGAGCTTGGAAATTATCCATAACAGGCGGAGTTGGCTGGTAAGAGTCTCCACCCAAGACTTGCCGGAGAGCCTCTACCTTGAAAGCTGCAGCAGCAGAATCGCTTCTTGCAGCAGCGGAAAGCGTGTCTCTAGCAACGGGAACCGTGTCTGCAATAGTATCTGCATTTGCCTGAACTCCGATACCCCCAGCCAGCAGGAGGAACAAGATTTTTAGAATAATGGCGAAACGCATGGGTATAATATAGAAAATCCTAGAAATAATTTCTTATATTACACTATGAGGAAAACTATGCTTAAAGGCCTTTTTATTGCAGGTACAGGAACAGATGTTGGAAAGTCTTGCACGTCTATCTTTTTTCTTTCTATTTTGAAAAAAAGCGAAAAGAAGATTTTATACTACAAACCAGTGCAATGCGGAAAGCCGAGCGATGCGGCTTTTATAAAAAAAGCCCTAAAGCATAAAGACGTTGCCTGTTCTTATGAGCTAAAAACTCCAAGCTCTCCGCATTTTGCCTTTGCAAAAGAAAAGGTAAAGTTCAGCAGAAAAGTAATTAAGGATTTTTTGAGCGAGGCAAAAAAAAAGTACGATATTGTAATAATGGAAGGTGCTGGCGGAGTGCGGGTTCCCATAACCAAAGATTTTGACATGGCAGATTTGGCAAAGCTTTCGGGCTTTCCTGTATTGCTTGTAGCATATCCTGGGCTCGGCACCATAAATCACACCTTGCTTTCAATAGATTATCTAAAATCAAAAAAAGTCAAAATAGAGGGATTTGTATTCTATATGGCAAACGATGAAGATCTTGAAAATGAAATTATTTTAGATAACGCAGAAATAATAGAGACCATTTCAAAGGTTAAATTTCTAGGCGCAGTACCGAAACTGGGTAGTTCACGGTAGAGCCAAAATATCCTTGTTAAAATGAACGTTTTGCCGCCACTTGGTTTTTTTCAGTTGCTCACATTCATCGTTTTTCATAAATTTTACATATAAGCTTGTATGCGCCTCGCTATATGTGTAAGTTTGAGGAACGTAAATTTCCTGTTGCCTTACTCTATGACTGTAAGCAGTATCCCTTGTACTTTCTGTGTATTTGTATGTATGGGTATTAAGCGTTTCTTTTCTATACTGGGTATAGCTGTAATTTATCACATCTGAATCGGAATTTGATATGAAAAAACAATTATAGCCTTCAAGCTCAGAAGTTAAGGCTGCCCTTTCCATAGCATTTCGCATAACCCTTCCTTCTGAGGTATATGGATTTCCTTTGGATTGAATTTCCCATATTTCAGTATCATCATCGGTTAAATCTGGGCGTAGCTTGGCAGAAGTTCCGTTTTTCATAGAAGTTGCGCACCCTGCAAACAAAGCGAGGAACATTGCCAAAATTAATTTTGAGCATATTACATTGAATTCGCGCATATACGGGGAATATAGTAAATTAAAAACTCCGCAAGCTCCTTTCCATTCTTCTCCGACTGTTCTTTGCTAGGATGCCAGTCTGCTCCATAGCCCAATGAGCCGTCTTGCGGCGAGAGCGAAAATCTATGAACAGCCAAGCCTTGCTTTGCCAATTCATTTTTTGCGGCATCTAAAAAATTTCTGCAAAGGGTTAGGCTGGTAACCCCCTCTGGGTAAAAATCATTTAGCATAGGGCCGTCTATTACAACTATCTCGGATTTAGGATACTTTTCATTTACCTGTTTTGCGAACTCTACCATTGAATCGACAAACTTTGCAGAGTCTGGCTCACCCAAAGCAAAGTCGTTTGTTCCAAGATTGATAACCACAATATTTGGCTGCCACGAAAAATCCCACGGAATATTTTCATTTACGCTTATATAAGGAAAAAAATCAGGCAAGGGCCGTTCATCTTTAGAATCGGGATGGTTGCGATAAATTCCCCTGCCCGAAAAAGCCACTGTTCGCATTTCCGCTTTAAGCTCTCTTGCTGCAACGCCTGCATAAGATGAGAATACGTCTTCTGTTATGGGAGAATAGGTGTTTTCTTTTATCGAATCCAAAACTCCATAGCCTGCTGTTATGGAGTTTCCTAAAAATTCAATTTTAAGTTTTGGCTCTGGCGGCAAGGCTTCTTTTTTTGGAGTTCCTTTTATTTCAAAGCCTTTGAAAATATCATCTCCCTGCGAAGACTCCGTGCGTTTTGAAACGCTGATTACATGGATCCCATTTTCAAGATTTTTCGCTATAAGATGTTTTTCCTCGTTGTTTGTCGATAAATCAAGAGGCGGCATTTGCTTTCCATTTAAAGCAATGTTAAATACGTTAGCGGGGCTTTTTAGCAAAATACTTGCTTCGGTTCCCTCAAAAGCAATGGTAAAGCTTGTGCCAGAAAACGAAGTCCTCAAAACGGTATCTTTTCCAACAACTTCCTTAGCAAAACGACCGTTTACGCGCACCGCTGGATCAAAGGGCGAGACTTCAGTTTTTTTATCTAGGGCGTTGCATGCAAGCATAATGAGTATTAAAGGAATATAGAACAATTTTTTCATGCTTTAGAATTTATAAAATTTGGCGACTGCATCTTGGGTAACCAGATAAACGCGCAACCGTACCGTAGCTTGCTACTTTGCCCTTGGGAATATTTTTTACAACTGCGTGCATTGCTTTGAACATTGCTTAATTATTTTCACCAAAGCAAGCTCAACTTGTTTTTCAAATTCGCTCCTGGATGGAAGGCATTCTTTTGCTTCAACCTTAACCCCAAACAACTCTTCTACCGTAGCTCCAAGAACAAACAATTTTCGGATAATATCAACTGATGGCTCTCTCCTGCCGTTCTCCCAGCTTTGATATGTCGTTTTGACACAGTTCAATTTTTCGGCCATTCCATCTTGGCTTAAACCCAGCCGTTTTCTGAAAAATTTTAGTCCGATTTTGTGCTCCATAGTCAAAATATATACATTTTGATTGCAAATACGGAAGAAAAATGCTTATTTTGACTTTTTTTTAGAGAAATTTAAAGAAAAAAGTTGACAAGGCGGCAAAATGTTGTTATATTGTAGTCGATATGACCATGTACAAAGACAAAATGACTAGCGTTAGAGTGCCTAGGCATATAGTGAAAATAATTGATGAAGCACGAGCTATTGATCCTATGGGGTTATCTCAGGGACAGATGATAGCCAAAATTGTTATTGAAGCTTTTGGCAGACGTGAAAACTTGCAGAGAAGGTATGAGTGACTAGAATCTGGTTAATCCTAGCCATCGGGGTTCAGACAATTGCCGGCTGCGCCGCCAAGCAGCGGAAAGCTGCTCCAGCTCCTGAGCCTGCCCCGCCATGGATTCAGGAAGCACAGCGTTCCGCTCTTTACCCAAGCACGGAGTGGTACACCGGTTTTGCGAGAGATAGGGCAGATGGCAGCCCTGGTAAGGCAGAGCATGAGGCGATAGAGAAAGCGGCGCAAAACAGGCTTTCCGAGAGCATAATTGTTCAAATCCAAGGAACCACCACCGTTGAAAGCGCAAGCCATCAAGAGCGGAGCGGTCAAAACGTTAGCGAAACGATAAAAAAGAATTACATGCAGGAAATAACAAGCAGAAGCAATGCCGTTCTAGCCAAAATGGAAACCCATTCCCATTTCGACAAGCAAAGCGGCTATATTTACGGCTTTTCGGCCGTTAGAAAGAAAGATTTGGCGGATTTTTACATGTCGAATATAAACACCCTGTTTTCCTTCGCCGAGAGGGAGTTTGCCATAGCAGACCAGCTGGCGGAGCAGGGCAGGAACAAAGCAGCATTGGATAAGGTTTATGCGACAGAGGATTCTTTGAGGAATGTTGGCTATTGGGGTTTTCTTTTGCAGCTGGTGGAAAACAATAACTCCTATATGGTGCAAGAGAGAGATTTTTGGCAGATGACAGGCAATATGAAAGCTAGGCTTCGGAATGCAACTAAAGTGTATTTGGATATTTCCGGCAATGGGGAGCATGATTTTGCGGAGCGGCTTTCTGCGCAGATGCAGGAGAAAGGTTGCAATTGTACTATAGCTGAGGAAAGAGAGGGCTCGGATTATTTGGTTGCTATAGAGGCTAAGCTGAGCCGCTGCACTGAAGGCACGGGCTTGGTTTTTTGCTATGCCAACGCTGCCGTTGTTGTGAACAACCTTAGGCTTGGGAGGCCTGTGAGCGTTAAGATTCCAGAGGCCAAAGGCGGGTGGCCGAACGGGAATAAAGATAAGGCCATGGAAGAGACTTTTAAGAAATTGACGAGTTCTTTGGCTGAGAAAATTAACCAAGCTATTAACCAATGAGGTATAAAAATGAGGAAAATGAAATACGCTTTCATTCTTTTGATGGTCGCTTTAATCGGCGTTTCAACAATTTCACACGCTTCCGAGAACTGGACTGGAGATGGCGGAAAGGAAATGAGCATTACCATTCTTGCTCCGAAAGCAACTGGTCTTGAGGAAAATCAAAGCCATCTTCCCGCATTGGTGCAAGGCGAATTTGTCAGCAATTTTTCAAGCTACTCTGCTATCTCCGTGCTGGACTGGGAACGCCTCGACAAAATATACAGCCATCTTTTATCAGATGAGTATAGCGACGATGAAAGAGAGCGGGTTGATTTAGGAAACCTAACCCATACTACCCATATTATGGACGGGAAAATAACCAAAACAGCAACAGGCTATCACCTTCAAATGAATATTATCAAAACCAATGATAAGATAACAGCGGCTTCATACTCGAAAACATTTACTTTTGCGGAATTGGACGATCTTACGGGCATACGGCAGACTTCGCTTGAATTGCTCCAAAAAATGGGCGTAACTCTTACGGCAAAAGCACAGGAAGAGCTTGCCGGAGCAGCAACGGCAAATCACGTGAGTGCGCAAACCGCCCTTGCCCGAGGCGTTACCGCACAGAGGCAGGGAACTGAAGTAGCGGCATTGAGCTACTACTATCAAGCCGCTGCGTTTGATCCTTCTTTGCTTGAAGCGACAAAGCGTTCCTCGGTGATGGTCGCTAATATCTCC
>JAITFT010000189.1 GCA_031281155.1 Candidatus Fibrimonadaceae bacterium | reverse complement strand
TAAATAGCCTCTTTGGGCAGCGGCATTAACGTTGGTTCCGGCAACTAGGCCGGCTGGCAAGGTGCAGGTAATTGTTATTGCGCTGCTTGAGCTTGGAGTTACCGAGCTACTGCTTGGCGGGTTGCTGCTGGAGCTTGGCGGTGCCATAGAGCTACTGCTCGGCGGGTTGCTTGAGGATGATGGCAATATTGCTCTTAATTCTGTTAGCATCGGTGGATCGGGGAATGTTCGGGTGTGGCGGTTGTAGTAAAGGAGGCTGTCTCTTGATGGAGCCAACTGAACAGCCCACAACACCGGCAGCATATCGCGTTCGTAAATAGCTCTGGTTACTGCAACCGTATAGTTGCGGACCTGTGCTGCGGTTCTGCCTTGAACTGCCATGCCATATTCGCCGACTATAACGGGAACGCCCTGATCAACGAAACGGGTTTTCAGTTTATTCATTTGAGTATTCAATTCGTTAATATCCTGCGTAGTTCCCCATGTCAAGCGCATTGCTGCCCATGATTCATCTCGTTCCAAGTGAGTGAAGCTGAATGGATCGTAGTAATGCACTGATACCGCTTGTCGGTTTCGCGAATCTGTGGGCATTCTGAACATAGGATCGACTGTTAAGTCGGTATCTGTGGCGTAGCCTGCAATTAATAAATGACGATTTGGATTATTGCCGCTTTGCGAACGAATTAAGGCGGTGAATCGTTGGTTTATGGCATTTAGCAAGCCATAAGCTCTGGCTTTGCCATTGGTATTGCCGCTCCATCTATCCCATACATTTTGCCAAACCCCTTCTTCATTCAAAGATTCAAAAACTACATAGCCACTGTGATTACTAAAACGCTGGCCAACTTGCTCCCATACTCTTACATATTTTCTCATGCATTCGGCAGAATCCGTTGGGAACCTTTCCCACCATCCGCCGTCCCAGTGTATGTTTACAATGGCATACATATTATTCTCAAGTACCCAGTCAACTACTTGTTCAACGCGGTTGAGCAAAGCAGGGCTTATGGTGTAAGTTCCTCCTGCATTGTCGCCTGTCATTAAATTAGACCACGAAACAGGAATGCGAACCGTTTTGAAACCGGAGTTTGCGTAGCCGTCTATCATGGCTTTTGTGATTGTAGGGCTGCCCCATGCAGTTTCGTAGGCATTTACTGTATTGCCCGTGATCCAGCAATTTACCTTCCAGTCGCAGGCTGATTCTAACGTATTTCCGAGATTAATCCCAAGCCCCATGTCTTTTATCATTTGCTGGGTGGTCATATTGAGAGGATTGGCTTGTGCCCACAGCATTATTGCAGTGACAAATACGAAAAACAGGGTTTTGAAAAAAGGATTTTTCATACAACCTCCCTAAATGTTACCTGCCCTTAATATAGTAAATCCCACTGGAATGCGAAATTGTTCGTCAGGTCTGCGTAGCGACCTTTCGGAGCAAGCTTGTTTTTACTAGTATAGGGTATGGGGTGTGGGGTAAAGAAATTAGGCAAAAGGGTTTATCAGGTAATTTGCCTTTTGAATTCGTGATGGGGGAATGAAGTCAATAAGCTCTGCAAAAGGGGTTATTGGCAGGTTTTCGTGGGTTTCGGGTTTGTTTTCAAGTTGTTTTATGGCTTCGCCTTCTGAATTGCCAACATAATAGAAATTTGCTCTTGCATGCAAAATTATTTCTTTATTATATGCCTTTACTAAGGCTTGCAGGGTGGAAATGCCGTGCAGAGTTTTTTTGCCGCTAAAACACAAGCCTTCGCAAAAAGCAATGCCGGCGCGAATGCCTGTAAAACTGCCGGGACCGAGCGTTACTAAAACTCGCTTTACTTGAGAAAGCTGAAAATTGTTCTCTGCGAGCAATTTTGATAGCAAAACATCCACTTCTTCGCCTTTTGCCTGCGGTTCTGAAAGCTCACAGCAAATATCGCTTGCATAAAGCCCTAAATTAATGCCTTTTCTTGAACAATCAACAACTAAATCCATAATTTCAAGTTTTTTCCAATACTATTTTCTGTGCCGGGTACGCCAAACTGATATTTCTCTCTGCGAATGCCTCTATTATTTCCAGATTTATTTTTTGCTGGGCATCCATTAGGGCTATAAGCTCAGGTTTGGTTGCCCAAAACACAAATTCATAATCCACCGAGCTTGCCGAAAAGCCTTTCAAATGCCCGCGGTCAAAACGCACATCGCTTTGACCTTCGATAATGCCTTTGACTATGCCGACTATTGCCTGCAAATGTTCCTTTGCAGTTTGATTGCTAACGCTAATGCCAAAAGTCGTGCGCCTTTCGCTCATTCTTTTAAAGTTTTTGATTTGACTGTCTAATAATTTGCCGTTTGAAAAAATAATCTGCTCACCGGTTATGGAACGAATTCTGGTTGTTTTTACGCCTATGGATTCCACCGTGCCAAAAACCGTGTCTATATTGATAAAATCGCCTACTTCAAAAGGTTTGTCTAGCATTATAGAAACCGAAGCAAGCAAATCACCAAGCATTCTTTGAACAGCGAGAGCTACCGCAATACCGCCAATGCCAAGACCCGCCAAGAGCGAAACGACCTTTACACCGAGGTTGTCTAGGGCTAAAAGCAAAATCACAATAAAAATAAGGAATTTGCCCAAACTTGCGATAATAGTAACAGCAGCATTTTGAGACGGGCTCAGATTTTTATTTATTCTTTTAATAATTGCCCTAAAAATAAAACCGAGCACAAAATAAGCCACTATGGCTATTATCATTGCCAAGGCCCAACGCAAAAGGGAATCGTAATTCATGGAGTGAATGTAGAAAACGATGCTCTAAATTTTTCTACATTACCCCCACTAACCTTGGAGAGTCTATGTCAAAAAAAATGATTGCTGTGGATGGCAACGAAGCAACCGCGATGGTTGCCCATAAAGTTAGCGAAGTTGTCGCTATTTACCCAATAACCCCCTCAACGCCCATGGCAGAGCTTTGCGATGCCTGGAGTGCCCAAGGCAAAAAGAACATATGGGGGCTTGTTCCAAGAGTTATAGAATTGCAATCCGAAGGCGGTGCCGCAGGCACGGTTCACGGCTCATTGCAGGCCGGTGCGCTCACAACCACCTTTACGGCTTCCCAAGGCCTCCTCCTAATGATTCCCAACATGTTCAAAATCGCCGGCGAACTAACCTCCACCGTTTTCCACGTTAGTGCCCGCGCCCTTGCTGCGCAAGGTCTATCCATTTTCGGCGACCACTCAGACGTTATGGCTTGCCGGCAAACAGGCTTCGCCATGCTCGCTTCAAGCAGCGTTCAAGAAGCTCACGACCTAGCACTGGTGGCACACGCCGCAACCCTAAAAGCCCGCGTACCCTTTATGCACTTCTTCGACGGCTTCCGCACATCCAACGAAATAATGAAAATAGAAGAGCTGCCCATTGAAACCATCAGAGAATTAATCAACGAAGAGCTTGTCGAAGCGCACTGCAAGAGAGCCCTCACCCCAGACTCCCCCGTTCTCCGTGGCACCGCCCAAAACCCCGATGTATATTTCCAAGGCAGAGAAACAGTAAACCCCTTCTACGCTGCCACACCAACAATAGTCCAAGAATACATGGACAAACTTGGCAAACTCACAGGCCGCAACTACAAACTCGTAGAATACTCCGGTGCCGCAGATGCAGAAACCGTTATAGTCGTTATGGGCTCCGCCGCTGCAACCGTGCGCGAAACAGTTGAGCTGCTAGTAAGCAAAGGTCAAAAAGTCGGAATGATCAACGTTCACTTATACAGGCCTTTCCCAGTAAAAGAATTCTTAGCTGCTCTTCCTAAGTCCGTTAAAAATGTAGCAGTTATGGATCGCTGCAAAGAAGCAGGCTCCTTAGGCGAACCGCTTTTCCAAGATGTGTTAACCGCCATTTCCGAAGCCGCTATGGAAGGTGCTCCGCTCCCAAGAGTTGTGGCAGGCCGCTATGGCCTCGCATCAAAGGAATTCACTCCTGCATGCGCAAAAGCGGTTATAGACAATGCGGCAAGTGCGAACCCCAAAAAACGCTTTACAGTTGGTATAAACGACGATGTAAGCGGCACAAGCCTTGAATTAGACAACTCCTTCAATTTGGAGAAAAAACTGTTTCAAGCAAAGTTCTATGGCCTTGGTGCCGACGGTACTGTTGGTGCTAATAAAAATACCATTAAAATAATCGGCGAATGCACAAATAACTACACGCAAGGCTTCTTTGTTTACGATTCCAAAAAGAGCGGCAGCGGCACCACCAGCCACTTGCGCTTTGGCAGCGAGCCAATTCACGCTCCATACCTAATTGGGTTAAACCAGGCAGATTTCGTTGCTTGCCACCACACCCCTCACCTCGACCAAATAAACATGCTCCGCCATGCAAAACCAGGCGCGGTATTCCTGCTGAACACTCAGCACGAAGCAGATAAAGCCTGGGATGCCTTCCCAAAAGAAGTCCAGGAAGAAGTTATAAATAAAAAGCTGAAAGTCTATGTTATAGATGGCTACAAAGTTGCTCAAGACACTGGAATGGGGCGGCGCATAAACACAATTATGCAAACCTGTTTCTTTGCCATAAGCGGAATTTTGCCAAAAGACGAAGCCATTGGCCACATTAAAGACTCCATTAAAGATACCTATTTGAGAAAAGGCGAAGATGTTGTTAAAAAGAATTGGGAGGCCGTAGATCACACGCTGGCCCACTTGCACGAAGTGAAAATTCCTGCCCAAGTTTCCGCAACAAAAACCTTCCGCCCCGCTTTAATCGGCACAAACGATAAATTCTTGACTTCTGTAACAGCAAGGATTATCGAGGGTTACGGAAACGAACTTCCTGTTTCTGCTATGCCTAACGATGGCACATTCCCAACTGCTACTTCTAAATACGAGAAAAGAGATTTGGCTTTGGAAATTCCGGTTTGGGGTGCAGAAATTTGCATTCAATGCGGAAAATGCGCTATGGTTTGCCCACACGCCGCAATTCGCACCAAAGCCTACGACTCCTCCGCTCTTGCTGGCGCACCAGAGGGCTTTAAAAGCATGGCCGGCAAAGGCTTTAAGCTAGAAGGCGATATCAAATACACCGTTCAAGTTAGCCCCTACGACTGCACAGGCTGCGGAGTTTGCGCTGAAACCTGCCCTGCCAAAGACAAAACAGACCCAAGCAAGAAATCCATAAACATGACTCCCCAAACAGGCATTGCCGCAAAAGAAAGCGAAGCCTGGGAATTTTTTGCCAACATACCAGAGGCCGACAGAACAAAAATCGATCCAAAACTCGTTAAAAACGCCATGCTTTTGGAACCCCTATTTGAATTCTCCGGCGCATGCACAGGTTGCGGCGAAACCCCTTATATACGCTTGGCATCGCAGTTATTCGGCGACAGAATGATCGTTGCGAATGCTACAGGCTGCTCCTCCATTTACGGCGGAAACCTTCCAACCACTCCTTGGTCAAAAAACAAAGACGGCAGAGGCCCGGCTTGGAGCAACTCCCTGTTTGAAGATAACGCAGAATTTGGTTTGGGTATGCGTTTAGCCATAACCCACCACGCAAGCCACGCAGAGGAACTCTTGGCGCAAATCAGCGAAATTCCAGCAGATTTAGCAAAAGCCATAAAGGAGCAAAGCCAAGTTGACGAAACCGGCATTGCCGCTCAAAGGCAGAACGTTGAAAAGCTAAAAGGAATCCTAAAAGGTCTTAAAACCCCTGCTGCTTCCAAACTTCTCTCCTTGGCAGATTACCTCGTTCAAAAGAGCGTGTGGATAATAGGCGGCGATGGCTGGGCTTACGACATTGGTTACGGCGGCTTAGACCACGTTCTCGCAACAGGCGAAAACGTGAACATTCTAGTCCTAGATACCGAAGTCTATTCCAACACGGGCGGCCAGGCAAGCAAAAGCACCAATTTAGCGGCTGTAGCGCAGTTTGCCGCCAGCGGCAAGCGCGCTCCCAAAAAAGACTTGGCCCTAATAGCCATGAGTTACAAAAACGTATATGTTGGCAAAGTAGCTATGGGTTCAAACGATGTTCACACCATCAAAGTTTTCCGAGAAGCAGAAGCCCACAACGGCCCCTCTTTGATACTAGCCTATTCCCCTTGCATTGCCCACGGAGCCAAAGACATGCGTTATATGCTAAACCAGCAAAAAATGGCCGTTGACAGCGGCTATTGGTCCCTGCTGCGTTACATCCCCGCACACCTAGACGAAGGCAAAAACCCCTTCGTTTTGGACTCAAAGCCTCCAACAATCAAGGTAAAAGACTACATCTACACCGAGAACCGTTACAAAACCTTGGTAGCCTCCGATCCAAAAGCCGCCGAAGATTTAGCAAATAAACTGCAAGTTTTCGTAGATGCCCAATGGAAGCAATACGAAGATTTAGCACGGGTTTAGGGTAGGAATTTTTTTGTAGATAGCACAAAATTATTACTGCCAGCTGTATTTCTAATTGTACCGAATTCGGTATAATTAGAAATAGCTTTGAGTGAAGGCTAGACGGTCAATCCATAACACAACGAACACTGTTTATGCAGGATAGAAAAAAATCCCCAATAGCGACCCAATCTTCATTTTCTTGCAATTTTAACACTTTTTTTGCATTTTTTACAAAAAAATCATGAGTCTGCAACTTGTCTAAAGCATTGAAATACTTAGAGTTAGCTCTTCCAATATTGCCTTGGTAAAAATCCAGGGCAATATCTTTAATAAGTGAGTCCAAAGCCATAGGGGAACCAATTTGGGCTTTCTTCCGTGCTGTTTATTGGTATTACGCTTGTGGTTCTAGGCCAGGTAAATGGAAGTTTGCCGGTAAAGCCATAATCCCCGCCAAAAAGAACTTCGGCAATGCCATCGCCTTCTGTACCCGGAAGCCATGCCGCTACAAAAGCATCGCTATTTTCAAGTAAATTTTCCACTACCATGGCTCGTCCGCTTATAAATATCACAACTATTTTTTTATCTGGGTTTTGGTTTCTCAATGTAGCTAATTGAGCATCTGTGAAATTCAGCTGGGCCAAAGTTCTATCACCACGCCATTCTGCATAAGGCAGTTCCCCTGTAGCGTAAATAATTACATCAGCAGCCTCTGCCGTTGTTACTCTTGCGCCAGGTGCAACTGAATCTATGCCTTCTTGAATAGAGGTTGCGCCAGTCATTCTGCCGCTGGCTCCTTGCCAGCCGTTAGTGGGAGTGCCAGAAGTGCCAACAGCCGTCCAACCACCACATAAACGTCCGTGATCATTTGCGTGACCTCCTGTTACAAAAACCCTTGCGTCTTTTGAAATAGGCAAAGCGGAATTTTCATTTTTTAACAAAACCAAACTTTTGCGAACCGCTTCTCTTGCAACGGCCCTGTGCTCTGCGCTGCCATAATTGCCATACGTCGCTATAATCATATTTCTAGTATCTGCTGAATTTGGATTATCCATTCTGCCTGCACGAAATTTTGCCCTTAAAATACGGCGAACTGCATCGTCTATGCGTTCCATAGAAACTTCGCCATTGTTCGCCAAAGCAGTCAGATTATTTATGAAAGAAGTATGAGAGCCCATAGGTTCCATGGCTAGATCTATACCTGCATTTATGGCGTTGCGTACTGCTTCTCTTGAAGCAGTCATGCTTTGAGAGCCGTAGTCTCCATGGCACCCGAAACATGTGGAATTTGCTATGCCTTGCCAGTCACTGATAACATAACCATCAAAACCAAGATCGGTTTTTAGCCAGCCTGTTAAACGTAAACTATCAACGTGCTGATGAACACCTCTAATTTGGTTAAAGGATGCCATAATGCTTAAAACGCCCTGCTCAATAACTGCTTCATAGCCTGGCAGATGAATAGCCTTCAATTCGTCATCTGTTATATTGTCATTGCCTCCTCTATCCACTCCATTTGTTGTTGAGCCATCTGCCAAATAGTGCTTTGCTGTTGCAATAACACGCCAGGGAGCATCGTATTTATCGCCTTGCAAGCCACGCACGCAAGCTGCGCCCATCATAACCGCTAACTCAGCGGTTTCGCCAAAGCCTTCATAAACCCTACCCCAACGCTCATCTTGCGGAACCGCAATTGAAGGGCCAAAAATCAAATCCACATTCGCTCCAGCCCAAGATTCTTTTGCCGTAATTTCGCAAGCTCTACGGACAAGGGCTGAATCTCTTGTTGCCCCCATTCCAATATTATGCGGAAAAACAGTGGCTCCACGAATAGCAGCTGCTCCATGCATCATATCTTTGCCATAGCTGGTGGGAATTTTCACTCTGGTATTATTGTTACTCATCATGTTAGTATAAGCAGTTGAAAGCACAGTACTAGAATAAGTATCTCCACCATGCAAAGCCGAACCGTAAATATTGCCTTGCGCTGATACATAATTGCTAATCCTTCCAACTTCAGGTTGTGTCATCTGGTAAATTTTATCAGCCAGGTTCATAAGGCTAAGAACGCTATCTATCCTATCCTCCAGCGGATCACGCCTTAAAATAACAGTACCTACATTTTCATCAAAACTGCTAAACGAGACTTCTTCTGGCAAATAACCCGTTTTGCGTACTATCAGTTGAACTTCGCCTACTGTGGTGGTGACTTTGGATAAGGGTTTGGGGAGTAGGGCGTAGGGAGTAGGGAGCGAAGTAGGATTTAATGTGCCGCCTTTGTGGTAAATTGTGCCTAGGTTTATGGTTTTTCCGGTTTCGGTTTTGCCCAAAAGAACGTAAATGCCTTGCGGCAGGTTATTTAGCGGGTGGGCTCGACCTCTTAAATCCATTACTGCATAGCTTGCGAATTTTGTTGGTAAAATAATAGGGCGTTTTATTGTGTGAGTTATTTCGCCAGGAGCATCTTTGCCTGGCAAAAGCGTGAAATTGCCGTCTTTATCGCTCTGGGTGCGGGCATGGGCGATTAAGTCGTTGTTCACTTTCAGCAGAACAACGGCGTTTTCAACGGGGTCGCCAGTTTCGCTTATGGCTTTAACCGTGCCGGTAATGTTCAACGGAGTGGCAAAAACTGCCGTGGCAATGAAAAGAGGGACGAAGAGGAGAGATA
Organism: Candidatus Fibrimonadaceae bacterium; assembly: GCA_031281155.1. Taxonomy (GTDB): domain Bacteria; phylum Fibrobacterota; class Fibrobacteria; order Fibrobacterales; family Fibrobacteraceae; genus Fibrimonas. The sequence goes on along the minus strand of JAITFT010000189.1, from coordinate 16,863 downwards.
ATAGGTGCATAAGCGGTAATGTAGAAATTCCTCAAAAGCTTGCCAGATCGCTTGGCAATCAATGCCCAATCCCCAGCTTCACAATGTCGAGTGCTCTTGCTTCTTGTTCGCTAATGCCCAATAAGCCGCTGTAAATGGTGAAAGGGCTCACGGTGCTGCCTTGCGCATTGCATTTTACAGTAATGCTTAGGGCGTTCTTTGCTTCGCTGATTGAAAGAATGTGCTCGTTTAAGTTTATGCTTTGGCCTCTGTGGTTTAAAACTACGGGCAATTCATTGCGTTCTTTTTTCTGCGAGAGCCCGCTGGGATATTCGCCGAGCAGGCAATAATCCATAGATACAGGGAAATTTGCTGAAAGTTTGCTTTGCAATGGCTCTATGGAAACAATTTCCAAGCCTAAGGGGAAACAGGCGTTTATGGATTTTATAAAATCTGCTTTGTTTAAATCCAGTTTTTCCAAAAATTCAATGGAAATCACTTCGCATAAGGATTCAAGGCCTAGCGGGAGCGCGCCGGTATTTGCGATTTTCGGCTTTGGGCTAAAGCCCTCGCTAAATTTCAGCGGAATTCCAAGGCGAACAAAGGCTCTTTCAAAAAAAGAAAGCGTATTTTGATGCGGTAAAAATCTGCTGTTGGCCATTTTTCTGAAAACAATGCGATAGGCAAAACCTTGATTCGCCTTGCTTATGCGTTTTTGCAAATTTTTAATTTCTTGCACCGTTCTAGAGGGGGCGGCGTATTTTTCCGGAGCTTTTCCAAGCACAGTATCGCTCCCATTCCCTGGGATTCCGCAGGCTTGGCATTTGCCTTGTTTGCAGTTTTGCACCCACTGGGAATTTGGGTTATGAGCATTTTCCCATTCTCTTTGCAAAAATTTTTTGCTGACTACTGCATCTATAATATCCCAAGGCAAATTTTCTTCCAAATTAAATTCCTTAAAAACCCAAGAATCATCGTAGCCAAAATCGTTGCGGATTTTTTCCCATTCATCGGGTTTCAAATGAGCACTATCGCTTTCAAAAACAAGCCCTCTTTTATACGCCTCGTAAATAAGTTTTGAAAGCTCCTTGCCACCCCTGCTGTAAAGAGCTTCTAAATGCGCAGTTTCCCAAGAGTTCCAAGAGATTTTGACGTTTTTGTGTTTGAAAAACCTATCTCTTAAAATTTTTATATGAGCTATTGCCTTTTCTTTTTGAATAAAGGGCGACCATTGAAGCGGAGTCCATGCTTTTGGCACAAAAATACCAACGCTTAAATTTATTAGGCATTTTTTATTGTATTTAAGCCCAATTTCCAAAAGCCGCTCTGTTAGCTTAACGAGCGCTAAAATATCTTCCTCTGTTTCGGTTGGAAAACCCACCATTATATAGAGTTTTATTTTATTGAATCCGTTTTGAAATGCGCTCTCTGCGGCCTGCTCAATGTCGGCATCTGTTATGGTTTTGTTTATGAATTTTCGTAGCCGTTCCGAGCCTGTTTCGGGTGCGAATGTGGCACTGCGGCCGCCTTTTAAGGCATAGACCTTGCTTGCAAGGCTGCCGCCAAAACTGCTGACTCTAAGCGAAGGCAAGGAAACATCTATGTTATCGAAAAATGAATCTTCAATCAGAGAATCCAGCATTGGCTCTACAGGGGAATAATCCGCCGTTGAAAGCGAAAGCAACCCAAGCTGGCGGTCTCCTGTTGCCTTTAAACCTTCCTTTGCTATGTCTAAAACATCGTCGGCATTCAGTTCTCTTGTTGGCCTGTACCAATAGCCGGCCTGGCAAAAGCGGCAGCCTTGCGTACAGCCTCGCATAACCTCCACGCAAAAGCGGTCGTGTACAAGCGGTATATTTGCTATTAAATTTTTTGTTGGTAAAAGTTCTTTGCTCAACTTTTTAATATAAATTCTTTTAACGGATTTTATATTTTTGTGAATAGCCGGTACGTAGAAACCTTCTTGCTTTGCAATCTCTTCCAGAATTTCCGCTCTGTTTCTGTTGGTTCTTTTTCCTTCGCCTATTAAACGCAAAACTTTCTGCGTAGCGAGTTCGCCGTCTCCAATGCAAAGGCAATCGAAAAAATCAGCAATAGGCATGGGGTTTGCCATTGCCGGCCCGCCCGCTATTATCACGGGCTCTTCTTCGCCTCTTTCTTCGGCAAAAACGGAAATTCCTGCCAGCTCCAAAATATACGGAATATTGGTAAAATTAAGTTCCGTTTGCACAGTTATGCCAACTGCATCAAAGCTTTTCACCTCGCTAAAAGAGGCGTGCGTATAAAGCGGAATGTTATTCTTCCGCATAAGCTCCGCCATATCGCCCCAAGGCGCAAAAGCAACCTCGCAAAGCAAATCTGTTTCGCTATTTATCGCATTATATAAAATTCGCATTCCATTATTTGACATTCCAATTTCATAAAGATCAGGGAAAATCAAAGCCATGCTAGCCAAAATATTTTTGTCTTTTACAACGCTATTAGCCTCACCGCCCATATAACGAGCCGGACTCTCAACAAAAGGCAAAATTTTGCTTAAACTCTCAACTTTCAATCTTCAACTCTCAATTCTTTAAACAAAATCAAATCTTTCTCCGACAGTTCTATATAGCCTTCTTTTATCAAGATAGCCATTTCTCTGTTTACTGTTTCCCTTGTGGTTCCGCTTAGTTCAGCGATTTGTTGCTGGGTGGGGCGATTTTTGAGTTTTGTTATAACGCGACCATCGTGAGGCACCCGTATGCCTGATTCTTCTATTAGCAGCATTAAGCAGGTAAGCACTCGTTTTTTAGTGGAGGACATGGTAAGCGAAGCTATGTGCATATAGGCTCTGTTGAGTTTGCGACTTTGCTCTGTTAAAAATGCCATAAATAATTTTGAATCTTTTGAAATTTCATCTAAAAAATCTTTTGCTTTAAAGATGATAATTTGGCATTCTTCTTCTGCCTTAACGGAAATATTGCTGAAAATATTTTCATTGAATAATTGAATTTCTCCAAAAAAGTCCCCTATGTTCAGCAAACCCAAAACGCTTTCTTTGGAGTTTTTGCCTTCGTATAATAATTTTGCTTGACCATTTGTTATGAAAAAAAATATATCGTGCGTATCGCCTGCGAGTATTATGGTTTCGCTGTTTTGGAAGCTTTGAATAGTGGCTAATTCTGCGAATTTATCTAGGGTATTTTCGTTTAAATCCTCAAAAAAATTTATTTTAGGGAACAGATCCAGTATATTTTGCTTATTTTTCTGATTTTGTGACATAGAGGGTAAGGTAGAAATAATTATTTAAACCTGTCTCCCGATTTTGGATCGAAAGCATCTCTTATTCCCTCGCCTATAAACGAAGCGAGCATTAGCGTTATAAACAATGCGGTTATTGTGAAAATTGTAATCCACGGAGCGTAGAGGTTTGCGAGACCTTGCGAAAGCAGATCGCCCCAGGAAGGCGTTGGGGGGCGCAGGCCAAAGCCCAAAAAATCAAGCGCAGTTAGCCCTGAAATTCCGCCTATTAAGGAAAAAGGAAAAAGGGTTATCACGGGAGTTAGAGCGTTTGGCAAAATTTCTTTGAAAAAAATTCTCTTATGGCTAAGCCCAAGCACGGTTGCCGCTCGAACAAACTGCATATTTTTTATTCTGTAAAACTCCGCCCTCATATAATAACTAAGCCCAATCCAACTGAAAGCTGCCATAATCATAGCTAAAAGCCAAAAGCCCTGCCCATAAATACTGCCAAGCAAAATTACCACATATAAAAAAGGAAGTGCGGCCCAAATTTCAATCAACCGCTGAAAAATTATATCCATTTTACCACCCAAATACCCTTGAATACCGCCTATGATAATACCCAAAAAAGTACCAATTAAAGAAAGCAAAATACTAAAGCTCATGCAAATTCTAAACCCATGAATCAACCGAGATAAAACGTCTCTGCCGTGCGCATCTGTCCCCAGCCAATGCTCAGAAGAGGGCGGGTATGGAGGCGAGCCTTCTGCAATAAGCTGCGATTTCACAGGGTTCCAGGGGATTGGCGGAAACACGGCAAAAACAGGAATTGAATTTTCTTTTGCGTGTAAAACAAGCTCTTTGTAATCTGGCTCTGTTGCATAGCTTCCGTGGAATTCGCTTTGAGGGTAATGGAAAAACGCTGGGCAATAAAACTTACCATTGTATTTTAACAACAGCGGTTTGTCATTTACCAGCCAAGGGCTTGTAAGCGAAAGCAGAAACGCCGAAAATAAAATAACAAAGGAAAACCAAGCCAGCTTATTCCGCCTGAATTTCAAAAATCTTTGTTTGGTTAGTTCAGTCACTCCTATGAATTTACTAAATTTTAATGTAATGTTTAAGTATTTTTCTCTTATCGTACTTGCGGCTATTTCCGTTGTTGCTGCCGTTTTTGAATTTGAAGCGGTTGATTTAGGGCTTCTACAGCAAGGTATAAAAAAGCCTGTTGAAATTAAAGGAAAAAATATTTCTTCGCGAACAATAGAAGTGGAAAGCGTTTTTAACCAAATGGTAGGCGGAGAAGATTTTTCCTACCCTAAAAGAATAGCTCCAAAACAGGAATTTAAAATAAATTTCACTTTAAATACTTCATATATGGAAGGAGCTTTTTCACATAACATAATTTTGGTGGACACCAGCGGAACCCCGTATATAGCCATGGTTAAAGGCAGCGTTGAAAACCCTTTTGTGTTCAGTGAGAGAATTTTAGATTTAGGTTTTTATAAAAAAGGAAATAAAAAAACTTGGACATTTTATGTATGGAATGCAGAAAATAAACCTTTAAAGCTAAAGTTAAAGCCGGAATCTCAAAAGGAATTCAAAGCGGAATTTTCAAATGTAAAGCTGGACGTGCGTGATTTTGAAAACATCAAAGAAGGCGGGAATACGCCAGGAATTAAAGTAAGTTTATCGGTTTCTGAATTAGAGCCCCCAAAAAACACTCAAAGAAGCATTCGCAGAATTGTTTCCTTTACTTGTGAAAATTTCCCAAACGCTACTCCAGAGCTTCTGGTAACGGGTTATTGGGAATAGCCATAAGTTTTGCAAAGGCTTCTTCGGGCGGAATTTTTTGCCTAACTGCATCGCCTAAAATGGCTTCTATTTTATCTATTTCCTGGCTTTCCAAAACTCGTGCTGCTTTAATGGCAAGCCCTCGCTGAAAGGCTTTGTAGTCGGGGTTTAGGCTATCGTCTAAAATTTGAATTATGGCTATTTCTATGGGCATGGACCTTAGATCGAAGGTTCTCCATATAGTGCGAATGTGCGGAGGAACGGCGGTATCGCCTTCAAAGGCTCTCATAATTTCCGCAGCGCGAGCAAAATTTTGGCCAGGCCCGTTTGCGAACCTAAATGCTGCGCTAACAGCGAGCCGCCAATCATCTGGGAAAGCTTCAATGCCGCGAAGTAAAACAGCGTAATCTGTTGTATCTGGTTCGTTGTTTGCAGTTACCGCCGCTACGAATGTGTAGGGTGTTTTGAACAGGCTGTCCAACCTGGTTGAGGCATTTGCCAAGTGGGAAAGCCACTGAAAAGTTTTGCCATCGAACATTGTTTCGCTATATGCCAAAATCCCGCTTATCCAAAACAGGCTTGCCGCCGCTGAATTATGCCCAAGGGACATCCACCTAACGGCCTCGGTACGAGGCACAAAAGCTTCTGCTTCTCTAATTTCCGGTAAATTCGGCGCTTTATAAAAGCCCGTAAACGCAAAAGACAAAGCGAGCGCCGCTACCAAAAACACAATATTTTTTTTAGCAAACATTTTATTCTTTCACCTCTTTGCTTGACACTTATATTTACAAAACTCTCCTAAAATATAGAAAAATTCTCCGTGCCTGTCAAGGCATTGTTAAGGTTGACCTGGCCTTGAAAAAGTGTAGTTTTAGTTAAGCCACTATTTCAAAATTAATTTTGTATATTCGGGAGTAGAGGTATAATATGGCTACTATGACCAACATTTACAAGCAAGTGTATCGCACTACCTGCAATCCCGCAGAAAGCAAGTTCGATATTCCCGGCGAATACGTAGGGAAGCAAATAGAAATTATAATCATACCCTCTTTTGAAGACGCACAGCCAAAATACAATGCCGAAACTCTAGAGGCTATGCAGGAAGCTATGGATATTATGGATGGGAAGATTGAAGCAAAGATCTACTCCACGGTTGAAGAAATGAACGCAGACCTGGATGTCGAGGATGCTTAATGCTGAAACTCAGAACCACTTCTAGATACAAAAAAGACCGGAAACTAATGAAAAAACAGGGAAAGGATTTATCCTTGCTAGACACAGTTATAAACAAATTGCTGAAAAAGGAAACTTTGGACGTTAAGTATCGTGACCATCCGCTAAAAGGAAACTATTCCAGATTTAGAGAATGCCACGTTGAACCCGACTGGCTGTTTATCTATGCCATAGATAAAGGTCAACTTATATTGACGGCTTCACGCACAGGCTCGCATTCAGAATTATTCTGAGTACAAAACTCAAACCAAAATATAAAAAAAGAGCTGGGTTGTCAAAGTCTATTCATCTTTTTGTTCTTAATCAAATCAGACCCGCTGATTATTAGACACTTTCTAGACACTTGTATCTAATTCCGGCTATTTTTGACTAATATATACATGCAGGAAAGCCCTATGTGATCGAGCGCCGCTACCAAAAACACAATATTTTTTTTAGCAAACATTTTATTCATTCACCTCTTTGCTTAGTACCCACAACAAGATTCGAACTTGTGACCCACTGCTTAGAAGGCAGTTGCTCTATCCAACTGAGCTATGCGGGCATAGCGTTATTCTCGCCTAAATCGCCGTTTTTACCTTATTTTCCTTCGGCGCAATTTATCAAAATTAGCTTCAGGACATTTTCAGGACAGTAAAACGGCCTCCTTCAAACGACTTTGCTGTAATGTAGAAAATTTTTTGCTATTTCGCCTGAATTTCATGTTTTTTTCGAGCTTGGTGTGGTAGGTATATGCAGCTTACCCCTTAACCTCATCCAAAATCTTCTGCAAATAATTTACCAAATCTTTTAAATCCTTCTAGTGTCCTAGATACTTCTTGTTCTCTGAAATTAAAATGTGCACGATTTAAAACTTCTTCATATTCTGCATAAATATTATCGGAATAAAAAGCGTCAATCTTTCTTTTAGCAAAAAGAAATAAAGCCTTTGCGGGATTGCCTTTTTCGCTCTTAAAAGCCGATACTAGAATGTTTGTATCAAAAACTACTTTTATCATGTCTTTTGTAAAGCCTTACGCTCTTTTCTTTCTTTTCTGCATAATGCGATTTCGGCATCAATCTCTTCCATTGTCATCTCGCTAGTTCCATTGGCAACGGAATCTCTTTGCAATTCTTTAATTGCGTTTTCAAAATCTTTGCGGTAATATTCTTCAGAGTACTTTTCCACCGGATACATTACAATTTCAATCTCACGTCCAGCATACTCTCTAGGCGCAAAAACATCATCAATCCTGCCATCAATTCTAGGAACGCAGGTTGTACGGTACTCACTTCTCAAAGTATTCATAAGTATGAATATACAAAATTAAAAAACAATTCATTCAAAATACCCATTCTCCAACCACTCAACCAGCTCCTTCCGCTCCTTAATAGCCTCCTCAAAGCCAACTTACAGTAAAACGACCTCCTTCAAACGACTTTGCTGTAATGTAGAAAATTTACCGAGCTTGGGGTGGTGGATTAAGAAAAATCTATATTCCTATAAATTTTTAATAGTGTTGATGGTGCCATCCCAAGCCTGGGCTGACCACCCAGGGGGCGAAGCGAGGGTGTGTTGGCGATAACGCTTGCGAACGCCACGTACTTCGCTCTTTCTAAAGAAGCCCTTTTCTCTGCTGTCGTAGCAGAGTTTTTGCCGTTCTGGTTTTTCGCATGAAATGTAAAAAAGCTCTTCGTTTGCAACGAAGCTTTCTATTTCAATGGAGTCAGCGAAAACTTTTCTTTCAAAGTGAATACTGTCGATGGCGGGAAAAATTCTTTGCAGTTGAAGCTCTAGGAGCCTAAGCTCTTGCCATGGCAAGAAAGGAACCTCTCTTTCCGATACCGGCCTTCCAGAAATGCTTGCCCTGCCAACAAAAGCAAAAGGCAATTCTTTTTCCTTACTCCAAAGCGAAATTTCAGTTCTAATTTCTATTTCTGGAAATTGCTCTCTATGCAAGGTGCGAAAAGCATCCCAAAGCATTGGGTTTAACTTTTCAAAAAATACGGTGTCCCCTTTTTTTGGAATACTTAAAGTTAGCGTGTCGAAAGGAGTTGGAACTTTTATTTCTTCTCCGCTTCTTCCAATTAGCCAAAGCAAAGCAGATTTCCCGCCTTTAATATTTGCCAAAAGCAAATCTCCTTTTTTGACCTCTTTTTTACAAATCTCAAGTTCGCAAATGAAAGCGCGCTTTCCTTCGAAATTCCAAACAGAAAAAACAAAAAATCTCAAAAAAACTGCGCTGGCAATAAGCAAGACGCAAAACAGCAAAATGCCCCAAGCCCTTGCAGGCGAGGATTTGCGCAGGGCTCTGTTTATCTTTTTTTCTATTTTGCTGTTCATAAACTACCCCCACCAAGACTCGAACTTGGGTAACAGGTTTAGGAAACCTGGGCTCTATCCACCTGAGCTATAGGGGCGTTTTTTTTGTGAATTTCTCAGAAGATTTTTGAACAGCAGGATTGTTTCTGGCTTCTTTTACCATTTTTTTCTGCTTCTCTTCGCTCTCTCGTTTTACATTTTCCAGCTTTTTGCCGAGCAAATCACCTAAGGTAAGGCCTTGGGGAGCTGGCACAGCAGGCTTCTTTTTCTTATTCATGATGAATAATATAGAAAATTCTTTTCTATATTCAAGGCAATGAAAACAGCACCAAATTTGGTTTGGATAGACATGGAGATGACCGGTTTAAATCCTGACAACTGTGTCGTCATTGAAATTGCAACCATAATAACAGATCCTAACCTGAAAATTTTAGCAGAAGGTCCCGCTCTCGCAATTAGGCAAAGCGACGATATTCTGAATACAATGGATAAATGGAATTGGAGCCACCACACCAAAAGCGGTTTAATAGCAAGAGTTAGAAAATCTCCATATAACTTGGCAACCGCAGAAGAAATGACATTGAATTTTATAAAAGGCTATACCGAAAAAGGTAAAAATCCCGTTTGCGGAAACTCCATTGGGCAAGATCGCCGCTTTTTGCTTAAATATATGCCGAAAATCGAAACCTGGCTAAATTACAGAAGCATAGATGTTAGCTCCGTAAAAGAACTCGCTTACAGATGGTACCCTAAACTACCGAAATTCCCAAAAAGAGATACCCATCGCGCTTTAGAAGATATTAGAGAAAGCATAGCAGAACTTGTATATTACAGAGACAGGATTTTTGTTAAATGATTGGGGCGGTTATAACTGCCGGAGGCTTAGGGAGGCGGGTCGGCGGGGAAGTGCCTAAACAACTTGTCGAGCTACGGGGGAAGGCTATGTGGAAACATAGCGCAGAAACTTTTTTGAAGCATAAAAATATAAAAGCAGTTGTTCTTACCGTTCCGGAAAATTGGCAGAGTTTCTTTATTGAGGAAGCAAGGGATCTGTCGCTTATTGTGGCGATTGGCGGTAAAGAGCGGTGGCAGTCGGTTAAAAACGGCATTGAAGCTTTGCCGCCAGGCATTAGCCACGTGATGGTGCACGACGCAGCTCGCCCTTTTGTCAGCGAGGGTTTAATCAGCGAAATGGCGAGCGTTTTAGAGCATTCGTGCTGCATGGTCGCAAAGCCTGTTTTCGATACCGTTAAAATAGCCGAAAGCGGATTTGTGAAAAACACTCTAGACCGCAGCACCGTTTGGCTAGCCCAAACACCGCAAGCCGCTCCTGTTGCCTTGCTAAAGGAACTTTATGAAAAAATGCAAGGCATCGCAGATTTTTGCCCCACAGATGAGGCATCTATTTTAGAGAAATTCGGCGTGCCTATAAAAATAGTTGAAGGGAACGAGCAAAATAATAAAATAACCACAAAAGAGGAATTGGAATTTTCTACATTCCTACTGAATAACATAAGGAGCTAAATATGGCAAAAAGAGTTTACCTTTTCGGAAAGGGCATAACAGAAGGCGATGGTTCGCAGAAAAATCTATTGGGCGGCAAAGGAGCTGGCCTTGCAGAGATGGCAAGGAGAGGCTTCAATGTTCCTCCTGGTTTCACAATAACCACTGAGGTTTGCACAGAATATTATGCAAATAAGCGCAAAATGCCAAAGGGGTTAGATACAGACGTAAAAAAGGCTGTTGCGGCAATAGAAAAAAGCACAAAAAAGCAATTTGGCGGAAATAAGAACCCTCTACTGATGGCTATCCGCTCCGGTGCGCGTGAATCCATGCCCGGTATGATGGACACCGTTTTGAACTTGGGCTTGAACGATACAACAGTAGAAGTGCTGAAAGCAAAAAGCGGAAACGGGTGCTTTGCCTACGATTCTTATCGCCGTTTTATACAAATGTACTCAGGCGTAGTGCTGCATATTGAAAGAGCAAGCGAAAAAGACGACGATCCATTTGAATCCATTCTCGCAGAAGTCCGCAAAAAAAGAGGAGTTACTCACGATAACCAGCTCCTTGAAGAAGATTTGAAAACTGTAATTAAAAAGTATAAAGAATTGGTTTTGAAAAGAACAGGCAAAGCCTTCCCTAGCGACCCTTACAAACAGCTAGAAGGCGCAATAGGCGCAGTGTTTACCAGCTGGATGAACGAGCGCGCAATACTCTACCGCCGCAAGTATAAAATTCCTCAAGAATGGGGAACTGCCGTTAATGTCCAATCCATGGTATTTGGCAACTTGGGCGATAGCTCCGGCACAGGCGTTGCCTTTACTCGCGACCCTGCCACCGGCGAAGATATTTTTTACGGCGAATTTTTAGTAAATGCCCAAGGCGAAGATGTTGTTTCCGGCATTCGCACTCCGCTCGATATTTCCGAAATGGCAACAACCCCGCACATGGAGCATTGCTACAAAGAACTTTGCGCAATACGCAAACAACTGGAAAGAGAATTCGGCGATATGCAAGATTTCGAATTTACCATAGAAGAAGGCGAGCTATACATGCTTCAAACCAGGTATGGCAAGCGCACTGCAAGAGCTTATGTTAAAATAGCTCGTGAAATGGTAAAGCAAAAGCTTATGACTCCAGAACAGGCAATAGGCAGCGCAGACCCAGAAGCAATAGAGCAATTGCTCGCTCCTGTGTTTAACAGAGCTGCTTATAAAAAAGCCCTCGACGAAAAACGTTTGCTAACCAAGGGTCTTCCGGCAGGGCCAGGCGCTGCTAGCGGAAAGCTGGCATTCACCGCAGAAAAAGCGGAACTCTGGGCAAAACAGGGTCCTGTAATTTTGGCTCGCGTTGAAACCAGCCCCGAAGATTTGCGCGGAATGCTAGCCGCCAACGGTATAATAACCTCAAAAGGCGGAGTATCCAGCCACGCTGCTGTGGTTGGAAGGCAAATGGGCAAAGTTTGCGTTGTGGGAGCTGCAGAGCTAGACATTAACTACAGCACAGGCACCATAACTTGCGGCAAAAAAACTGTAAAAGAAGGTGAATATATTTCAATCAACGGCTCTGTAGGCGAAATTTTCAGCGGCAAAATAGATACCGCTCCCTCTGAGCTTGTGCAGATTTTAATAGACAAAAGCCTCGATCCGAAAGACTCGGAATTGTTTAAAGACTACGATTTTATTATGAAGCTGGCAGACAAATATCGCAAGCTAAATATCCGCACCAATGCAGATCAACCAGACCAAGCGATGAACGCCGTGATTTTCGGTGCAGAAGGCATAGGTCTTTGCCGCACAGAGCACATGTTCTTCAACGACGATCGCATTGACCACGTTCGCAGAATGATAATTTTTGCTGCGGAGTATGCGGAATATAAAGAAAAGCTTGCTCAAAGCCCAGGCGAAGCGGCTGCGCTTGAAAGCGAATATCGCGTTGCAATTCAGCATTACCGCGGTGCCTTGGAAAAACTTTTGCCAATTCAGCAGGGAGATTTCGAAGGTTTGTTTGCCGAAATGGGCGATAGGCCAGTTACTGTGCGCTATCTAGATCCACCTTTGCACGAATTCTTGCCGCATACAAATGCTCAGATAGAAGACCTTGCGCGCAAGCTAAAAGTCCCATCTGAAAGAGTTGCGCAAACTATCAAAACATTGCACGAAACCAATCCTATGCTTGGGCACAGAGGCTGCCGCTTGGGAATCGTTTACCCTGAAATTTCCGAAATGCAGAGCCGCGCTTTATTCCGCGCAGCCTTAGCTGTAGCAGCAAAAAGCAAAAAAGCTCCTAAACCGGAAATTATGATTCCCTTGGTAAGCTATGCAAAAGAACTTGAGTTGCAATTGGAAATTGTAAACCGCGTTGCAAAAGAAGAATTTGCTGCAGCAAAGCGCACCTTGGCTTACAAGGTTGGAACCATGATTGAAATTCCGCGCGCCGCTATTACAGCAGACGAAATTGCGAAACACGCAGAGTTCTTCTCTTTTGGCACTAACGATTTAACGCAAACAGCGCTCGGCATGAGCCGCGACGATGCTTACTTCCTGCCATTCTACGAAGAAATAGGCATCACAAAAGGTGACCCCTTTGTTAGCATAGACAAAGCAGGCGTTGGAAAGCTTATGGAAATGGCGGTAGAAGGCGGTAGAAAAGCTCGCCCAGACATTAAACTGGGAATTTGCGGAGAACACGGCGGCGACCCTGCTTCCATTGAACTCTGCCATAATTTGGGCTTAGACTACGTTAGCTGCTCACCATTCAGAGTACCGGTTGCTCGCATTGCTGCTGCAAAATTTGCAGTTCTCGCCAACGAGAAAGCGGCAAAGGCAAAGCCCGCAACGAAAAAAGCGGTGAAGGCGGTGAAAGCTACGGTAAAGAAAGTAGTGAAAAAGGTAGTAAAGAAAGCTAAGAAGTAAAAAGCGGTTAAATGACCTCTGTTTATGCTCTTGCCAGCCATTAAAGCCGTTATGGTTGGCAAGATTTTTCTACCTTACCGCCATGGTAAATCTAATTCTTTGTGGTGGTGCCGGTACACGACTTTGGCCTATAAGCCGAACCCTGTTACCCAAGCAATTTGTTAAAATTTTTGGCGAACACTCGCTATTCCAGCGCGTTGTGCAAATAAATAGCGGCTTTTTCCCGGAACAATGCATTGTTAGCAATGCTGAACAATATTTTTTGGCAAAAGAGCAGTTGCTGGAAATAGGCAGCAGCAAAACGTCTTTTATGCTGGAACCTGTGGGCAGAAACACAGCACCCGCCATTGCCCTTGCATGCCTTGGCTTGCCAGAAGACGAAATAGTTTTGGTTTCTCCAAGCGACCAGCTGATTAGAGATACCGAAAGTTATTTCAAAGCGGTAAAACGGGCAGTTGAGCTTGCAACAGAAAACAACCTCGTTACCTTTGGCTTAAAACCAACAGCCCCGGAAACAGGCTATGGCTATATAGAGGCGAGCGGCGAAAAAGTCAAAAGATTTGTTGAAAAACCAGATTTGGAAACCGCTAAAAAATATATCTCGGCAGGGAATTTTTACTGGAACAGCGGTATATTCTGCTTTAGGGCTGGCGTGTTTTTGGCAGAGCTAAAAGAGCTGGCGCCCGAAATGCATGCTGCTTGCAAAGTAGCTCACGAAAAAGCCGCAAGGGAAAACACGCTTGTTCGCGTTCACCACAAAGACATGCTGAATATTCCCGCCGATTCCATAGACTACGCCGTTATGGAAAAATCAAAGAAGGTCAGCGTTGTGCCGTGCTCCATTGGCTGGTCAGATTTAGGCAGCTTTGAAAGCCTCTACAGGGAACTCCCGCATAATGCAGATGGCAATACCGAAAACTCGCACCACATTTCCGTAGATTCCAAAAACTGCCTTATTATGAGCTCAAATAAGCAGATCACAACTATAGATTTAGAAGATATGATGGTGGTAGATACCGCCGACGCCCTTTTGGTTGCACCGCTTTCAAGCAGCCAAAAAGTCAAAAAGCTTGTAGATACATTAAAAGAAAAGCGCCCAGACTTATTGCATACTCCGCAAATCGTAATTCGTCCTTGGGGAACCTACGAAGTGATAGACGAAGGCTTGCGTTTCAAAGTCAAGTGCATTTGCGTAAATCCCGGCGGGCGCCTTTCTTTGCAAAAGCACTTGTATCGTTCGGAGCATTGGGTTGTTGTCAGCGGAATGGCAACAGTCACCGTTGGCGATGAAGCCTTTTTCGTGCGTCCAAATGAATCCATCTACATTCCTTCCGGCACAAAGCATCGTTTGCAAAACGAGGGCAAGTTGCCGTTAATTATCGTAGAAGTTCAGGTTGGCGAATATACCGGCGAAGACGACATTATTCGCGTTGACGATGATTATAAGAGGCAGTAAAACGGTAATATCTAATCCTCAAACTGCATATTTTTGGGTGTAGGCAAGCCGAAGATTTGCCGTAAATCGATGGTGTCGTTTGGTAAGCCGGTTTCCATTTTTTGCACAGCGATATCCCATTCCTTGAGAGCTTTTTCAAATTCGCTGCGAGCTTGGAGCATAAGCAACCTGTTTTGCTCAATATCCTTTCGCAGAATCTGCTTTCTTATCAAAAGGTAGTCGTCTTTGGGGTATCTTTCCAAGTTTGAAAGCAAAATAATATAATTTTGCTCTGATTCCGAATAATATTTAAGCGCACTCTTATATTCCTCATAAAGAGTCTTGGCAGTATCCTGCTGCGGTGAAGTCGCAACACAAGACATAAGAAGCAATGCGGATATAATGACTAATTTTAACATAATACACCATCTAACTCATGTGCATAGGCGTTTGTTATTTTTGCTTTTCTTATGCTTCCAATATTTCCTTTGCCTTTTAGAATTCGGACTATGTTATCGCTTTCCAAGGCGTTGCCTTGAGTACGGCCATAAAAATGAAACTCGCTTTCATCTGCTGCGCTATCTAGAATTACATCCAAAATTTGCCCTATTAACGCTTCGTTTTTTTCTCTTGAGATTTCCTCTTGCATTTCAATTAAAGCGTTTAATCTTAGCCTTGCTGTTTTTTCCGGAATGCGTTCTTCTTTTAATTTCAGAGCGGGCGTTCCTTCTTCGGGCGACCATATAAAGCCTCCCAAATGCTCAAAGCGAATTTCTTCTGCGAGCTGCATAAGCTCTTCGAAGTCGCTGTGCGTTTCGCCTGGGAAGCCGAGCAAAACCGTTGTTCTTAGCGTTATATTTGGAACGGTTTCACGCATTTTGCAGAGCAAGCTGCGGAGAGTTTTTGCGTTGTATTTTCGCTGCATCAGTTTTAGCATTTTATCGCTTGCGTGCTGAATTGGCATATCTGCGTATTTGCAAATGCGAGGCTCTTTTGCGATTAAGTTTAGCAAGCTGTCTGTTATATGTTCGGGATATAAATACATTAAGCGCAACCAGGGAATTTTTGTGTTTTTCAGCAAGGCTTCCAGCAAGGTTTCCAAGCTGGCTTTTTTATATAGCTCTATTCCATAGGAGCTTAAATCTTGCGCTATTAGCGAGAGTTCCAAAACGCCGTTTTCTTCCAATTGCTTTGCTTCTTCAACCAGGCTTTCAATGTTCCGCGAAACTTGCTTGCCTCTAATTGCGGGTATTGCGCAAAAAGAGCAGGCACGATTGCAGCCTTCTGCCACCTTTAAATAGGCGTGGTGCGGAAATTCTGCGTTTTTGAACCTTCTTGGCGGTGCAGCCTTGCATTGCTTTGCGAGAGCTTCGTAGCCGAGGCTTTCCAAAAGCATTCCGTTTTTGTAATTGCCGAGCCAAAAATCTACTTCTGGAATTTCTTTTGCGAGTTCTTTCCCATATCTTTGGCTTAGGCAACCGTAAACTATGGCTTTTTGCTTTGCTTTTTTGTTTTTCAAAGTTGAAAGTATGGTATCTATGGACTCTTCTTTTGCTGCTTCTATAAATCCGCATGTATTTATTAGGATTATATCGCTTTCTTTTGGGTTTTCTGTTAGTTTAAAATTGGCAAGCATTAGCTCTGCCGTAGCACGCTCGGCATCGACTTGATTTTTCACGCACCCAAGGCTTAGGGAGAATGCTTTCATTTGGGGTAAGGTAGAAATTTCCTCATCGAAGGTTTAGCTACCGGGTATCACGCAAACTCGTAAACTTTGCGGACATTCAGCGTTTTATCCCCATCACCGATTTTTTCAGTATTCAACGTCTAAACTAATAAACAAAAACTGGAGGACCATGCTATGGTTGCAAAAAACGCAGACAATGAACTAAAATTCATGTCTAATGGAAAAGGATATTTCGCCGACTTGAAAGTCGATATGCCTTTCAAAAAAACATTCGCGAACGAAGACGAAAAGGAGCCATTGATCGTGATGCTCAACGTATTCCTTTCTGTCTGAACCCCGATAGCCCCGATTAAAGGATTTGACCATACCTTCGGCATGTTCACCAGCGAAATGCCAAGCGTATGGGTGTCCCGATTGTATTCATTCATAGCACAACCAATAATTTTACTAATAAGCATTTCATATTGCATAATCCTGTCAATCCTTTAATCGGGGTCATCGGGGTTCAGACAGTCGCTTGCGAACACCCTTTTAAACGTGAAATCCAGCGTGAGCCTGGCGAAACGGCCTTGCTGCGCAGGCTCCTTTTTGGAAGCGATTTTGTCTTTAGACATAGGAATCCCTGTATTTTAAATCATATAATAAGTACCGCCCCCAGTCCTATAACGAGTAATGTAGAAAAATGGAGAAACGCCGCATGAAAAAAACAACGGAACTTTGAGGCTCCGAAAAACGAAGCGGAATATCAGGAATTGCAAAGAAAAAAGACCGATGAAATGAGCAAAATAAATAA
>JAITFT010000107.1 GCA_031281155.1 Candidatus Fibrimonadaceae bacterium | reverse complement strand
ACGGCATCGTTATAAAGCCCTAGTTCTTGGAAAAGATTTGCAAGTTCATAGGAAACTGCTCTTTGAATGGAATCGTCTTGCGGGAATAAGTGTCTGGCTGTTTCCCAAAGTGCTCTCGCACCTTGTAAGTTTTTATTTTCATAGTGATTTACTGCCCGTGCTGCAATGCCTGCGAAGTCTTTTGGCGTAAATTCCAAGTCCCAAGAAGCATCGACAATTGTTACAGGGATATCTTTTAGCAAATTGGCCATCACTTTTTCATGAACGCCTCTATATTCTCTGTACCTTATATTTTTATAGGCAGCTCTTTTAATGCCTTCCCAAGAATCTGCTCCGCCGTAATTTTGCCCGTTTAGAACAAATTCTCTTTTATAGGCAATGTCTGGAATAAGCAGCCAAACCGCCACATCCATTTTTGACTCTTCAAAACTCATTGGCGCAAACAAAGTTTCCCTTTCTTCTTCGTAGGCTGCTTTCAAAGCTTCTATCGGAACGCCGAGTGTTTGGTTTATTAAAGAATCCATAAGGACCTGAACGTATGCTCTATCTATCAACTGGCGATTCCATGCTACATATTCAGCGGTTTTGTCTATGTTCTTTTCTTTTCCGGCACGCGCATATAAATTCTCTTCCATTAGGCTCTTTACAGCATCGTCTCTGCGGAAACCCATCTGCCTTTGCGGATGAATTTTTGATTTCAATTCCAAAACGTCTTCTTCTGTAATTAAAGGTTTGCCATTAATTGTAACTAAAATAGTGGAAGGGTCAAGAGGAATGTCACCCTGGCTTTCCAGCACGGCTCTTACAAGATTTCTTGCTCTGTCGAATGGCTTTAACTGCGGTTCTATAATGGACTCTACATAGAATACATAAAAAAGCTGAGTATCTGGCGCACGTAAAATTCTTGTGAAATTTTTTGCGCCTACCTGCGGAACTTCTGTATCAAGCACTGGGAACATGCCAATATCCCTAATGGCATGGCCTTGTTTAATAAGCGGCATATCCTTTGCTACTTTGGCAAATTCTTCGCGCGTGGTAATTCCTTTCATTTTTTGAGCTAAAGCAGAAGAGTCGCTATCGCTCAGGCCCAGCAATTTATATTGAGTTTTTGTTAGGAACATATCTGGGTTTGCCTTGTAATATTCCTCTACGTTTGGCGGCTCTATTTTCACGATTTCTACTTTGTAGAGCGTTCTTAGCTTGTCTATTTCATTAGCGGGTATGGCGCGGCGACAGCTATCCAAAATCATAGTGCGGTTGGTATCGTTCACCTGAGCGGCAACCTCAGGATTTCTCTCTAAAAATAAATCTTCTGCTATTTTTTCGCGGAGTTTAAAAAAATGCATAATGTCTGTGCTGTCGGGATAGCGGGCCTTGTTCTTTTTGTAGAAATCCAAAATTGCCTTATTGGATTGGCCCATATTAGTTTGCAAGTAGAAATACACATACACCTGAGCAAGGCGCGCTTTTTCTTCCGATGCCAATTTTTCCTGAATGGCATTTTGCTCGCCGGCGAACATTCGCCTGGCTACCTCTGCCAGCCTTCTTGTTTCCGCCACCTGCTGCAAATCTTGCTGAACGGCTTTTTGATCGCGGTGGTCTGCAGGGCGTATGGCAGATAAAAACTCTGCATCCGATGCATACAGTGAAGTGTTGCCTATTTTTGCTATGGTTTTATCGGTTGTTGGCGCAGTGCCGCAACCAGTTAAAGCCAACAGAGCTGAAATGAATAAAAGGGAATAACGCATAATGCCTCCTTAATCTTGGAGAGACTCCAAAGCCTCTTCTCGTGTTTTGTAAATGCTGAGCAGTTTATTTGCGCCAACAATTTCTATTACCTCAAATACATTTTCATTTGGGTTTGCAATTTTAAAAGAACCTCGTTTTGATATCAAAGTTTTTGATATCCTGAGCAGTGCGCCGAGCCCAGTGCTGTTTATATAACGGAGTTTTGAAAAATCCGCCACCAAATGCACCAAACCTTCATTTTCAGACAAGTTCTGCACGAGCTTAATAACGCTTTGAGCGTTGGAAGAATCTAAATCGCCTTCCAGAGTTACCAGAAAACAGCCTGTGTGTTCAGGTATGGGAGACGATTCTACATTTAATGTATCTTCTAGCATTTTTATACCTCAACTATTTTTGTTACCTGAACGATTATTTTCGTTTGGCTAATATCCATATTAACAGAATTCGAGAGCATCCTAACCAAAGATATGCCTCTGCCTCTTGTAGAATCATTGTCTATAACGGGATTTTTATATTTATTAAACAGCAAATCTACCGCAGCTTTGTCTAAATTTCCATGCGTATTTTTTACAATTAAAATAATTTTTTTACGGCTTATAGATATGCTGACAAAAAAATCCTTGCTACCTGGGTCGCTGTAATCAACGGCGTTATTGGCTAATTCATCTAAAATGGTTTCTATGTGAAAAACGAGCCTGGGCTTGAAGCCTTTTTGGGCAAGCACTGAACAGATAAATCTTCTTAATAGGGTAACGCTGCTTCTTCTTAGAGGGAGTGTAAAGGAGAATAGTTCTCTTGCGCCTAAATGGCGGAAATCTAAAGCGGCCGCTTGCGGAGTGGCATAAAAATGAAAAACTCGGTCTAGCCCCATTATGGAAAGCCGTTCTTGCAAGAACTGAGACACGGAGCATATCGCCAAATCTCCGCCGCTTTGTTGCAGCAATTTGCGGCACCCCATCAAGGTACCAACAAAAGGAGAGTCTATGAAATTCACGTTTTCCAAATCTGCTACAATGAATACATTGCCATCTGTTATGCATTTATCTACAGCGACCTTAAAGGGAACTATAGCCAGTATATCAAGCGCGCTAGGTATGCTTATAACTGCGAGGCCAGGCTCTGTAGAGCTAACGGTCAAGCCTTCCAGCAAAAAATCCGCAGAATTCGAAAGAGTCATTCTGCCTCCGCTTTTTGCGCGTCTATGGTGGTGGAAAATTCTTTATCGTCTGCCGCTTTTATGTGCACTTGCACGGTAAGTTTTGAGCATTTTCCGCTAAAAGAAACCGTTGGCAGAGCATGTAAAAACTCTACTTTCGGCATAATAGAGCGAAACCAAGCCCCAGATTCATTAGCCACATATTCGGAAAATTTTTTGCTATAATCAAAACTTCTGAGATAATCCCTAAAGAAATCCTGAACAATAGGGACGCAATCCTTATCGGCCGGAAACTCTATCAAAAAACTATTATCAGAAGACATCGGAAAATAATATAGAAAAATAATAATTGGACATTGACAAAAATGCCTCTCCTGGAGGCTTATTCCGAGCAAAAATAGAAAGAGAGCCGCCTATACAAGCTAATTTCTCTCCGAGATAGGAAGCGAGCTGGGGTTAGCGTATTCTTAAAACGCTTCGTTTATCTTAATTGCCATTCCAATACTTTTCCTGTTTACCCAGCTTAAATCACCACGAATATGAGTTTTATTTTCCTTGTTTACCAAAAATCTGCCGCCTATGCCTATTGCATCGTGCCATTTATTATCGTTAAGATTTTTGATTCCGCTGCCTACCTTAGCCGCTTCGTAAAATAAGGTGCCTTTACAACGCCAAAAAAGATGAGTGCGCAGCTCAGACTGCAAAACCCAAGAAGTTCTATCTGCCAAAAGACCTTTTTTCAAACCTCTCAATTGCCCAACTCCATCGGGCTTTGCAAAGCGGTCAAAAGGAACCTCGCCTTCAAAATCTTCTAAATAGGAACCCAAAGCTAAAACGCCTTCGGGCAAAAAAGACAAGGGCAAGTACATTCTTGTATCCAAATTTTTCCAAACGAAATAATTTGCCTTGCTTTGCCAACTATTATCTTTTGAATTAAAAAATATATGCCTGAATTGAACAAAACTGCCTTTGCGGGGCCAATCGTTTTTTTCGCTGCTATTATATGTTAAATTATAGCCAACTCCATACCTTCTGGAATTTTCCATATCTGTATTGCGAAATTCTGGAAATTCTTCAGCATAATCAAAAGCCATATATTCACCATCAACTTCTATTCCGTATTTAAAATTGCTTTTCCAAGATTCCGGCAAAAATAAATTCGTTCCTAAAGATATTGGAACATGAACGCCCTTTGCAGTATAAACGGCATAATCGCTTTCATTCAAGTCATTGCCCTTTCCAAAATATTGCGTAGGCCAATTCCGAATAGATAAATACGCCAAAAGATTCCAGTGCTTGCTTGGTTCTAAAATCAACCTGTTTTCGAGCGTTATTTGCTTTTTTAATGAAGTCATTATTACTGTGGCAAAATTACTGCCGCCACTCGAACCATCTTCTGCTGGCGACTCAATAAAAAATAAAGCGCCAGCCCCTAAAATAATTCCAGTTTCTTCGGAATAAGCACCAACAGGCAAAACTAAAAATCTTTTAAATTCAAAAAAATCATTATCTTCGCTATCTTGTGCAAAAAGCAAAGAACAGGCAAAAAAAGCAAAGGCAATATTTTTGATTTTCATTTCTCTGCGATATCCAATTCTACTCCGATAATTCTAATTTCGGAAATAGCCAAGTCTTCTGTTTTGCTATCGTTCTGCACGGTTTTAAGCTCAAACATAAGCTCCGTAACCTCCACTGGAACCCAGTTTGTAGGATATTGAACACCCATTCTGTCTCTCAATGAAATATTTATATTGGAAGATTGCTCGCTTACATGATGCTCCCTTATGGTAGTATTTGTGTGGCGTATTAAAATATCTTTTGGCTTGCTGTATTTTTGAAAATTATCCCAATTGCTTTGATCGCCAATAGCAATGCCTAAATTTGTAATCAAAGTTAGCTTGGGAAATCTTATGGTTATTAAAATGCCGTTATTTGCTTTTAAAGCCGAATTTTTTTGAACAAACCAAGCCGTTTTCAAGTTGCCGTCAAAAACCGAAGTTATCGGGGTTTCCGAGGTTACGCTTTGTTGAATAATCCATGTCTTTGAATTTAAATAACTTACCGGCGGCGATGTTTCCGGAACGCTTCTAAATGTTAAAAGAAGCACGAGCAAAATCAGCAAAACCGGTAAAATGCTTAGAATCAAAAACATTATGCGTTCTTGTTTTGAGAGCCTGTTTACAAGCGTGCTTTTGGTAGTTGTGCTTGGAATATCGCTATTGAGAAGCAAGCCCAAATCTCCAAGGAATTCGGAAAAATTCGCATAACGATTTTCCATTTTCTTTTCAAGGCATTTGCTCACTATTTCTTCTAGAGCAGGCGAAACCTTAGGGTTCTTTTTTCTCAAAGGCTGCGGGTTTTCGCTCAAATGCTTATTCAATATCGCAAGAGCTGCTCCGCCGGTGAAAGGAGGGTCGCCGCTTAGCATTTCATAAAAAACTATTCCCAAATTATAAATATCGCTTTGCAGAGTTACATTTTTATTCTGGCATTGCTCTGGTGACATATATTCAGGCGTTCCCATTGTCATGCCTGTGCTCGTAAGCCTCATGGATTCATTTGTTATGGAAATTCCAAAGTCTATTATACAGACATCGTAGTTCTGCTTTATCATTATGTTAGACGGCTTTATGTCTCTATGCACAATTCCATGGCTATGCGCGTATTCTAAACCTTTTGCAATTTGCCATGCTATATAAATAGCGTTTCTAACAGGTATTGTTTTTTGTTTTTTAATTATATCGGAAAGCACTTCGCCATCTACAAAGGTCATTGCTATAAATATTTTATCATCTTGAATTCCATAATCAAAAATCGTGGCTAAATTCTGATGGTTAAGCTCTCTCATGGCCTGAGCTTCGCTGAAAAAACGCTTTTCAGCCTCGCTATCGCCTTGCTTATCTAAAACTTTAAGGGCAACTGTTCTGTTCAGTTTAAGCTGCCTGGCTTTGTACACACTGCTGCCCATGCCGCCCTTTCCAAGCACGCCGAGCAATTCATAATCTGCATTAAAAGGTCTTGGGAAATCGCTCATTATTTTAAACCTTCGATAAATTCTTTGAATTTCGGCATGGCAACGCTTATGGTAGGAAGCGATGCCGTAAAGGAAAATCTAATGCAGGAGTCGAGCCCAAAGGCAAGACCTGGCATGACAACCACGCTCTGTTCATCTAGCAAAGCACGGCAAAAATCTACTGAGTTTGATATTTGCTTGCCGGCTGCAGTTTTTTTGCCGTAATATGCGCTGACATCTGCGAATATATAAAAGGCTCCATCTGGTTTTGAAAAAAGAATTTCCGGAATGGACTCAAATACTTCGCACATTCTATACATTCTCTCGGCAAATTCCTGCCTCATAATTAATACGGAATCGAAAGACCCGTTCAAGGCGGCTATGGCTCCGTATTGGGAAATATTAGATGGATGATGAGTGCTTTGCCCCTG
Organism: Candidatus Fibrimonadaceae bacterium; assembly: GCA_031281155.1. Taxonomy (GTDB): domain Bacteria; phylum Fibrobacterota; class Fibrobacteria; order Fibrobacterales; family Fibrobacteraceae; genus Fibrimonas. Next base: position 9,198 of record JAITFT010000107.1, on the reverse strand, counting down.
CATTTTGGTTATTTCATTTGCCAAACCCAAAGGTGCCGCAAGGTAGCCTATTCTCCAGCCTGTCATGCAGTAGGCTTTTGAAAAGCCATTTATAACTACCGTTCTCTCTTGCATGCCCGGCATATTGGCAATGGAAATAAAAGGCTCTTTAGTGTAAATTAAATGTTCGTAGATTTCGTCTGATATACAGTATAAATCGTTTTCTACAATTACCTTGGCAAAGGCTTTCAATTCTTCCTTGCTATACACAACGCCTGTTGGATTGCATGGGCTGTTAAAAATAATTGCTTTGGTTTTTTTGGTAATTGCCTTTGCTATTTGTTCAGCTTTTAATTTAAAATTATCTTTTACCGCACGCTTCAAAAATACTGGTGTTCCTCCGCAGTAGCGAATTAAATCGGGGTAAGTTACCCAGTAAGGGCTTGGGAGCAGTACTTCATCGCCCTTATCTACAATAGTGGATATAGCATTGAAAATAGCATGTTTCGCCCCAGATGTTGCAACTATTTGCTCTGGCAGATATGTAAGCTTGTTTTCTCTTGAAAATTTTTCGCAAACCGCTTCTTTGAAATGCAGCATTCCGCTAGGGGCAGTGTAGCGGGTTAAGCCTTTATTCAACGACCTTATAGCTGCTTCTCTTATGTGCAGCGGAGTATCAAAATTCGGTTCCCCAACGCCTAAATTCCATATAGACCTGCCTTCCCTTGACAAATTCTTTGCAAGAGTGTCTATTTCAACAGTCGTTGACGGTTGAATTTTGCTCATTCGCTTTGCTAGAGGCTTCATAAGATGCCTGCAGGGAGTTTAGGTTGCATAGGAAGTAAGGTAGAAAATCTCAAAAACTAAAATCCCTTGCTTCTCTCTCCATTAGAGCAAAATATGCTCAACCCCAGCCTTTCCGGCAATAAAGGCTTCTTTCGCCAAACCCGCAAACAAACCATGCCCCAAAAGGCCTGGAATGGAATCTAGTTTTTTGCTGAGAGCAACAGGGTCTTTTATTGAGCCAAAATTTGCATCTACAATTATATTACCGGAATCGCTTATGGTGGGGCCGTCTTTGCAAGCGCCAGCCATGCGAATGGAAAATTCACCGCCGAGTTTTTTTATATCTGCCTCAACAAGCCCAAGGGCCGCAGGCAAAATTTCCAGTGGAACTGGAAATTTTTCGCCAAGGTTTTCAACGCACTTGCTAAAATCGGCAACTACAACAAATTGAGCAGCAAGCGATGCAACCACCTTCTCCAGCAAATGAGCCGCGCCGCGGCCTTTTATTAAATTTAAATTTTTATCTATTTCATCTGCGCCGTCTATGGCTAAATCCAAATACGAAACCGAACCGCTATCACGCAATTCAATACCGAATTTGCGGCACAATAAAGCGGTGCTAAAGCTTGTGCTAACGCCAAAAAATTTCAAGCCCTCTCTTTTTTGCCGCTCCGCAAGGCGTTCCAAAGCAAAAAACACAGTGCTGCCAGTGCCAAGCCCAACACCCATGCCGCTTTGTACTAAATTTGCGGCGGCAATGCCGGCTTGCTTCTTGCTCTCAGTATCTCCAATCATAATCTTCATCTGCCTCGCTTTCTTTTGGGTAGCCATTTTCAAGTTCCATAACTGAAGCATTCGCAACAGACACAACCTTGACATTGAAAATCAAATCCATTCCGGCATAAGGATGATTGCCATCTAAAATAACCGTGTCTTTGCGAATTTCCCTTATCACAAAACCTTCGGGGTAACGATCGTCTTCGATTTCTTGCATAAACCTTTCGGCCTCGCTCATTTCATCATCGTAGTCTTCATCAAAACGCTCTATATAGCCGCCTATCCAAAAATCGTCTATAAATGGGGTTAATTCCTCCTTTGCAACCTCCATAACCAGCTTTCTGTCGTAGGGACCAAAAGCCTGCTCAAAGGGCAAAGCAACAGAAAATATATCTCCCTCTTTACGACCCTCCAAAGCCCTTTCCAAACCGGGAACTATATGTTCGTTGCTGTAACCTTGCAGATAAAACACGGGAGCATGCGGCGATACTTCCATAAGGATTTCGCCATTGCCATTCACTATGCTATATGTAATGGCTACTTTTTTATTTTTTCGAATACGCTGAAACATGGTTACCTGACTATGGGCGGAAACGGTGCCTCCAATTCTATGCTTATGGGGCAATGATCGCTGAGCATAACTTCCGGATGTATAGAAGCATTCACTATGCAGTCTTTTATTTTTTCGTCAACAAAGGCGTAATCTATGCGCCAGCCAATATTTCTTTCTCTTGCGCCTCCTCTTTGGCTCCACCAGGTATAGGCATCTTTCATGGTTGGGTGAAGAACTCTAAAGGAATCAACAAAACCGCTTTCTACGTATTTATCCATCCAGGCGCGCTCAACAGATAAAAAACCGCTGTTTCCTTCGTTTTCTTTTGGCCTGGCAATATCAATTTCTTTATGGCATGTGTTATAATCTCCAAGGGTTACAACGTGCTTGCCTCTATCTAGCCACATAAGGGAATTTTCCAAAAAAGCATCGTAAAAGCGAAGCTTGTAGTCTAGCCTTTCGTCGCTTTGGGAGCCATTTGGGAAATATATGTTATTCAAAACCCAATCTGCGAAAACCAGCTGAACTACCCTGCCTTCTTCGTCGAATTCGGTTATGCCAAAACCATGGTTCACTTCTTCGGGCGCAATGCGGGTGTAAATGCCTGTTCCGCTATACCCCTTTTTTTTCTGGCAAGTAGTCCAAAAAACCTGATACCCTTCAACTTCTTTTATTTCTTCCGGAATTTGCTCGACCTCTGCCCGTACCTCTTGCAAGCAAAGGATATCTGGCCCTATTTTCGCAAACCAGTTTGCAAACCCTTTTTGAACTGCGGCACGGATTCCGTTTACGTTCAAACTATAAATTATCATGCTCTTAAATTTAGTAAATTAATGTCACAAATGCAACAGATCTTTATATTACTTTTTTTCGTGCTTGTTTCGCAGGTTTTTGCCGGAGACAGCCAAAAGCTTCGCATAATTTTCGCAGGCGATCTTATGGGGCATCTAACGCAGATAAATGCTGCTCAAAGGGAAGCCAAGGGTAAAGGCTATAACTACAAGCCTGTCTATAAACATTTGAAACCTTATATTTCAAGTGCAGACATTGCCGTAATAAATTTGGAGCACACGCTTGCCGGCCCGCCTTATGCCGGTTATCCGCAATTCTCCTCGCCAGATGAATCCATTTTTGCTGCGCAATACGCTGGCTTTAATGTTATAGCAACTTCTAATAATCATTCGCTAGACAGAGGCAAACAAGGTTTGGAACGTACCCTTTCCGTTTTGGATTCTGTTGGTTTAAGGCATTTTGGAATGTATAGAGACACAGTTGAAAAAGACAGCAGCTATCCGCTTATAATTGAAAAAAACGGAATGAAAATAGCGTTCCTCAATTACACTTACGGCACAAACGAGCTTGTAGAAGAGGCTCCTAACGTTGTGAACCGCATAGATACCGCTCTAATTGCCGCAGATATCAGAAGGGCAAGGCTGGAGTTCCCCGATTTTATCGTAGCCTTTATGCATTGGGGGCCTGAGTATGAAATTAAAGAGAGTGCCGCTCAAAGAGAGTTGGCGCAGTTTATGGCATGGAAAGGCGTTAGCCTAATAGTGGGCAGTCATCCGCACGTGGTTCAGCCTTACAGTAAGATTTTTGTCCCCGGTAGTAAAGACTCCGTGCCTGTTATCTATTCGCTCGGCAATTTTTTCTCAAACCAAAGAGACCGCTATAGAGATGGCGGAATAATTTTTGAGATTAATTTGGAAAAAACAGGAAACAAAACAAGCATTGTTTCTCAAAGCTACTTGCCTTTTTGGGTATATAGGTTCGATAGAAACGGAAACGTATTTCGCCTGCTTCCAGAATGCAAAACCGCTCCAGGCTGCGAAGAATACAGAATGAAACCAGCAGATAAAAAAGCGATGGATTTATTCTTTTCAGACACAAAGAGAATTCTTCCTAACTTGCCGAGAAGAACACGCTTCTAATCCTCGCCTACCCAAACTTCCTTTTTGCCAAAAATAGAAATCAGCTTTTTTAAATTTTCCCGCTTTGGCGTTATTTTATATTTGCTTGTTTCCATTTTATACTGGCAATCGTTTTCGCCGGAAATATAAAAGCAAAGAGAAGCTCCTTTATCTTTGCTGTGCTCCTTTAAGAAGCTTTCTATATCTGCATTCTGTTTTGGGTTAAGAGAGCTTGAATTTACATTAATGTAAAATGTTTTTGCCTGCTTGATTTTATCTTCTAAAAAATCCATGGAGCTAATCATTAATTGAGGTTTGTTATTAAAAGAAGATATCGTTAGTCTGCCAGATGCCAAAACCATAGAGCCTTCAAGAATTTTTCCTTTCAAGCGCGCCCATGTTTTTGTCCCGCAAAAGGCCTCTATTTTTCCAAACTCATCTTCCAAAGTATAAATCGCTATTTTTTCACCGTTCTTGGTTTGCTTTTCGTTTATTGCGCTTACAACCACAGCAATTCTGACAAAGGCTTCTAGTTGGTCATTAATTTTATTGGAAAGATCAAAGTTGGCAAAACCCTTAATTTCCGCATAATATTCGTTTAGCGGGTGAGCGCTTATTTGTGCGCCGAGTACTTTTTGCTCTTTCATTAGAGCATCCAAAAAAGGCCATTCCGCAGATTCTTCCAGAGCGGGCTCTTCTTCAAGGTCTGAACCGAAAAAAGACATTTGAGCGGATTGCTTTTTTGTTTTCCAAGCAGAAGCGTTTGCAAGAGCGTGCTCTACCGATGCAAATTTTTCAGCGCGAGTTCCGGGCAATGAATCTAAAGCGCCTGCTTTTGCCAAACTTTCCAATGCTATTTTATTTATGGTAACTTTTTCAAATAAATGAAGCCGCCGAGTCATATCAAAAAGGCTTTTGAATTCTCCATTCTTTTTCCGGTCTTCCTCAATATTTACCGCTACAACTTCACCACAGCCTTTAATCTGCGACAAACCCCATCTAATTGCTTTTCCTTCTACGCTAAATGCTGCTTTTGATTTGTTGACATCGGGCGGCAGGATTTCTATTCTCATTCTTTTGCATTCATCAACAATCATCGGTAAATTGTCCATTTTTTCAACGCTCATAACTGCCGCCATGTATTCCAGCGGAAAGTTTGCCTTTAAATATGCAGTTTGATATGCAATATAAGCGTAAGTTGCTGAGTGGCTTTTATTAAATGCATAGCCGCAGAATGGCTCTAAATCGCTCCAGATTTTTTGCAGCAATGGTTCGGGGTAATCTCTTTCTATTCCGTTTGCAAAAAAATCGGGCCGCATTTTTGCCATTTCTTTTTCGTCTTTTTTTCCCATTGCTCTGCGGAGAATATCTGCTTTGCCAAGCGAGAAACCCGATAACACTTGCCCTAATTGCATAACCTGTTCTTGAAAAACAATAACGCCGTAAGTTTCCTTTAAAATGGGTTCTAAATTTTTATGATAGCAGTTTATGGTTGAGGGGTCGTTTTTTCCTTTTATGTATCTGGGTATTTCTGCCATTGGGCCTGGGCGATAAAGGCTGTTCATTGCGATTAAATCTTCGAGGCAGCTGGGTTTTAATTGTTGCAAATATTTACGCATTCCTGGAGATTCAAACTGGAATATGCCTATGGTATTTCCTTGCCCGAACAAGTCAAAAGTTTTGGCATCTGTTAAGGGAATTTTGTCTATATCCAATTTTTGTTTTTTTGTTTTTTCAATATTTTTCACTGCATCTTGAATTATAGACAAGTTGCGAAGCCCCAAAACATCCATTTTTAATAAGCCAATTCTTTCGGTGTAGTTCATATCGTATTGCACGGCGGGTGCAACGTCATCTCGGTTAAGGCGATAGGTTGGAACCAAATCTGTCATTTTGCAAGGCGCTATTATAAGTGCCGCTGCGTGCGTGCCTGAGTTGCTTATAAAGCCTTCTAGTTTAACAGCCAAATCCCAAAAATCCTTATATGCATCTGTGCTTTCTATCAAGGAATCTAATTCGGGATCTTGTCTTCTGACATTTTGCAAATTAACTGTATCTGAACCTTCTATCTCTTTTCCTTTTTCATCTTTTAGTTTTTGAAGCCTAAAAGGAACTTTATCTGCAAACTCGCCCACATTGCCTCTAGACATATCGAGCACGCGCCCAACTGCCCACAAAACTGCTTTCGCTGTCATTTTTCCGTATGTTATCAGCTGCGTTACATTTTCGCTTCCGTATTTGTTTGTAATATATTCTATAAGTTTGCTTCGGTCTTTATCGGAAACATCAATATCTATATCGGGCATGCCCGGGCGTTCGGGATTTAAAAATCTTTCAAAAAGCAGATTGTACGGAAGGGGGTCTAATTCAGTTATGCCAAGGATATAAGCAATTATCGAGCCTGCTGCAGAGCCGCGCCCAGGCCCCATTGGAATGCCTTCTCTCTTTGCCCAGTTGATGAAATCCTCTATAATTAAAAAATAACCTGAAATATCTCTTTGTTTTATTACCTCAAGCTCTGTTGTTACTCTTTCCATTATTTTTTCGTTGTTAAGCCCATTTGCATATCTCAGCGAAACTCTTTCTTTAACTAAATGCTCTAGATAATCGTATTCACTTTTAAACTCCGGCGGACATTTAAAGCGAGGCCAGAAAGCAGAACCAACATTTGTTTTTATGCTTACATCGCAACGCTCCGCTATTTTCACCGTATTTTCCAGGGCTTCTATATCATTTGGAAACAGTTCGTACATTTCTTCTGCGGATTTTAGGTAAAATTCCTCTGCTGTAAAATATTCATCGTTAAATTCAGCCAGTGTTTTTTTCTGCTCCATGCATAAAAAGGCTTTATGGTTTTGAGCCTCTTCTTTTGATAGATAATGAACGTTGTTTGTTACAACCAGTTGCCTGTTATTTTCGGCAGCATATTTTCTCAAAAAATCATTTACTTGGTTTTCGGCTTCTATATAATGGTTTTGCAGGGAAAAATAAAGATGTTCATAATCATAAATTTTGCATAAATCATCTAAAAAAGTTTTTGCTCTGTTTTCCATATTCCCGCAAACATCGCGCCCAAAGCGGCTTGCGTAATCGCCTGCTATTGCTATTAGCCCTTCTTTGTGCTGCGATAAAAAACTCAAAGAGATGGCGGGGATTTCCTGAAATTTTTCTTTGCTGGTATAAGGTTCGCTTACAATTTTAATAAGATTATTATAGCCTTCTTGGGTTTCAGCCAAAAGCGTTAGGCGATTGTAAGAAGACTTGTCGCTTAGCTTTGCGCTGTCTGTGTCTATATAAATATGGCAGCCCAAAATTCGTTTGATATTGCTCAAATCGCCTTTATCGCCTGCCATGTAGAAATCCAATATACCAAACATAAAGCCGTGGTCGGTGAGGGCTATTGCATTTTGTTTTAGTTCTTTTGCTTTTTTGAGCAACGACATTATTTTAACCGGCGCCTGTAAAAAGGAGTATTCGGAGTGTACTTGCAGGTGGACGAAGCTTTTCTCGTTTTGGTTTTCCATATAACCCCGAAGATAGAAAATATTGGAAGCCATTTCTCAATCACAAACTGCTTTGGCGGTTCACCAGCGAAATGTTCAGCGGAAAGGGTGTTGGGGTGTGGGGATTTCCGCTAGCCATTCCCACGCTGGCAAAATTTCCACATCCCCAATTTTTTCCGATTGATTGTAAGTCAAAATCACCTTACGATCCAACTTAACCGATTTAGCCAGCGAAGCAAAGCCTGAAATTTCCCTGTCTCTATTTTCTGCGTTCAGTTCATAGCACACTTGAATGCCGCAAATCTCCTTGCCTCTTCTGAAAATAAAATCGCACTCGTTTAAATTCCTGCAAAAAAATACTTCGCTGTGCGGAATTTTATTAAGCTCGCTGAAAACAAAATTTTCCAGAAATTTCCCCTTGCTTTCGGCAAATCTGTAAGACAAAGCTTTCGCTATTCCGTTGTCTATGGAATACAATTTATGCAAATTGCGAGCTATTTCTTTTTGCGAATTTGAAAAATTCAAAACATCGCTTATTATATAGCTATCCGACAAAATATAAAGATATTTTTTAATCGTATTTTCATTGCTTGCTACAGCTTTTGCCAAGCTTTTATAAGAAAAAGGGCTGCCAAGATTAGACATAATGAAAAGCAAGAACCTCTTAAAAGTTGCAATATCCGCTATTTTATGATAAGCAACGCAATCTCTCATCACAATGGATTCAAAATAATTTTTCAAAAGCTCCAGCCTAACAGAATGATTTTTTATTTGCCAAATTTCGGGGAAAGCCCCCCACTCAAGGCATTCGTCCAGCAAAGACAGCACTTTTGTTTTTTTTCTTGCTTTGTCGTAGTTATCTTTAATGTTATTGATATCCAAAATTTCCTTGAAAGAAAGCGGATAGACTGTGTTGCAAAAATATCTTCCAGAAAGCAGAGTGGAAAAATCATTTTGCAAAAGAGATGAGTTAGAGCCAGTCACAAAAATTTTTTTGAACAAAGAACTGTCGTAAACGCTTTTCACAAATTTTTCCCAGCCTACAACCGATTGAATCTCATCCAAAAATAAAAACTTTACTTTTACTCCTGTAATTTTTTCAGCAGTCTCCACAATGTTATATAAAAAAGCTGGTTTGTTCCATGTTTCAAAAAATACAGGGTCATCCAAGTTTATGAACAAAATGGATTTTGGCGAATTGGTTTTTAGCAATTCATTTATCAAAAGCCTAAATAGCGATGATTTTCCGCATCGCCTAATGCCAGTTAAAACTTGAATATGCTTGGTTTTGCATTTTTGCAAGAGGCTATGCAAAATCTCTCTGCTAAAAAGCTCTTTGTATTTTTTACCTTGCCAATGCGGATTTTGATGTATTAAAACCTGTTCCATTTATGTAATATACAAAAAAAATTCTAAAAAACGCTAAATACACTTAGCGAAAAAAGCATTTTTTGCTAAGTGCACTTCGCAAAAACAATTGCCCTCTTGGGTAGAAAGCGAGCTGGGATTAGCGCACCGCTATTCTCCTCACATGTTTGCCGTGTTTTTCGAGATATACGCCCGGAGCGGTAGGCTTTGTGGTGCCGAGCGGGGTGCCTTTGAGGGTGTAGTATGTCTGAACCGAGGAAGCGAGCTGGCGAGCTTCTGGAGAACCTTTGGAACCTACACCTGAGTTAATAGACGTGGCATC
>JAITFT010000106.1 GCA_031281155.1 Candidatus Fibrimonadaceae bacterium | reverse complement strand
GCAGAGCTTACCCTCGATGCAAGGCGCGTATTAGATGGAGTTGCCGAGCAGTTGCTGGCGGCTCCCAATGTCAAAATAGAGATTCATGGCCACACAGACAATGTTGGCAATCCTAGGTCAAACATGGATCTTTCCGAGCGCAGAGCGAGAGCCGTTGTTGGCTACCTTGCTACCAAGGGTATTCAAATGCGCAGAATGAAAGCGGTTGGCTTTGGGCAAGACGTTCCCGTGGCAGACAACACAACCGCCGAGGGTCGTGAACTTAACCGCCGTATTGAAATGATTAGGGTGGATGATTGATGCGGCAAGATACTAAAGCGAAAGTGGTAGCCTAAAAGCAATAAAAAATGCAAAAAGGCTGTTTTTTCAAAAAAGCTAGTGAGAGACTCTTACTTGACATTTTTTCTTTTTCTTAATTCTATCTGCTATTTCGTTTATTGAAATGCCTTTCGCCCTTAGGGCTGTCCTGCGGACAATTAAATCCCATTAATGTAACTCCAGTACCCATTAATCCCAGTTGAATAATTCCTCCTTTGATATCACCCATAACAAGAAAAGAACCTAAGCCAAAACCAGGGATAGAAAACCATGTTAATAAATTTTTCTACCTTCCCTGCCAGCTATGCTTCTTGAATACCGCATTTCCACTCCACGCCTAGACTTTTACGACATCACGCCAAAAATCCGCGAGGCCATCGCTGAAAGCGGCGTAAAAGACGGAATCGCTGTTGTTTATTGCCCGCACACTATTTTTGCGAGTTTGACCCGCCAAGGGAAAGGAAGTTTTTTGTGAAGGTGATTCCTTTCTCACAAACTGGCTCTGTGGGATGTCTGGACTAGCTTGTGATTTTCTATATTATCCTTTATGCAGAACCAGCACCTAATAGACGAAATGACCGAAAGGCTTAAAGAATTAAAGCCGTATAAAGTTATTTTGTTTGGGTCTTATGCCAAAGGTCCCGTAACAAAAGACAGTGATTTAGATGTGATGGTAGTATTAGATTCAAATGAATTTGCGAAAACTTTTGATGAAAGAATGGATAGATGGAATATGATATATCCTTTTGTATTGGAGACGAATCGCAAAGTAGCCTTGGATGTGATAACATACTCAAAAGCAGAGTATGAGTATCTTTTAAAAGAGAACGATTTTTTTGTAAAAGAAGTTGTAGATACCGGAAAGGTGCTGTATGAAAGAAAAAACTAAGGGCTGGGTATTTTTTGCAGAAAGAGATATGCTTATGGCAGAAACGGCAATTAGTGATTCCAGATTAACAGGGCAGGTAGCGTTTCATTCGCAACAAACCATTGAAAAATATTTCAAAGCATATTTAACGGAATTTGACTTTGCTTTTCCTAAAATTCACGACTTAATCAAATTATATGATTTTGTAAAAGCAATAAAAGATTGGAATATAGATGAAAAAATGTTGTTTGCTATTAACAGGATATATTCGGAGTCTCGTTATCCCAGTAATATTGGTTTAGTAGATGGCCAGTTGCCAAGCACAGAAAAGGTAAAAGAGGTTTTGGATTTTGCAAAGAAAATTGAAGGCATATTTAAAATTGAGGTTCCCGCTAATACTCAGACCCCCTCCACGAACTCATAACGCTCACGCCGCAATTTTGCCCAACAGATCTACCTATTTACAAGCGGGGTTGAGAATGATAAATTTGATATTTATATATTACAATCATGAAATCATTTCGCAAAAAGCTCGCCTTTCATACCAAAACCCGCCGTGCTTATGTCAATATCACCTCACAGGTACAAACTGCCATTAACGAAAGCGGCATTCGCGAAGGCTTGTGCCTTGTGAATGCTATGAACATCACTGCAAGCGTGTTTATAAACGACAATGAAAGCGGATTGCATCAAGACTTTGAGCGTTGGCTGGAAAAGCTTGCTCCGGAAAAGCCCCACGAGCAATACGAGCACAATGGTTACGAAGACAACGCAGATGCGCATTTAAAGCGTTCCGTAATGGGCCGTGAAGTTGTTGTTGCAATTACAAACGGAAAACTGGATTTTGGAACCTGGGAACAAATTTTCTACGGCGAATTTGATGGAAAGCGAGAAAAGCACGTGCTTGTGAAGATTATTGGGGAATAATTTTCTACCCAAGCCTAAAAGCAATAAACGCCGCTATGACCGCATGATGCGGCCCCTTATCTCTAAGAAGAAGGCAATGAGGTGGTGCGAGAGCAGTATTCAACAGCTGCGTTACTGATTTCTTCTACAGACATACCTATGCACAAATTTTGTTTGCGCCATTCGGTGTAATCAAAAGGTTGGCTCAAAAGAATATGAATAAATTGCTCAGACTCAAGCAAGTCAAAGGGGCGGTTAAAGCAACAATTATCCAAATAAATTTTCATCCATGGGTAATATAGAAACTTTCGCTGCGTTAAAAACTAAATAGAAATATCAAAAATTTGTTTCAAACTGTAATCTACTTGAGAAATAACATATTTTGGAAGCATAGAAACAAAATTGGTCAGATATACTTTATCCAAAGTTATAATTTGAGAAACATTTATTACGGAAGATTTTTCAAGTTTTGAAACGCCTTTTTCCAATAGAATATTGAATGGAGCATTTGCCAAATGTAAATTTGATGTTATCACTGCGCATATAACAGTACTAATTTTACTCCTATTAAAAATATCGTTTTGAACTATTAAAACAGGCCGTCTCTTAGCTGGTTCAGAGCCTCTAGGGACAGGTAGATCTGCCCACCAAATTTCGCCTTTTATCAATTACCACTCCTCGCTTAAAATTGAACTTTGAGCAAGTCCAATATCTTTATCTAACTCGGAATTAGTTTCTGAATAAACTCTATTTAAGGAATTTAGGATATTATCATTTTTATGATTTTTAACAAACTCTTTTATTGCGATAATATAAATGGTTTCCACGGGAACCTCTCGACGCCTCGCAATTTGCTCAACGTCTTTTGAAATTTCGGTTTCGATAAACAATGAAGTTTCCATACCAACAATATAGAAACTTTTTCACCCCAAGCCCCCATTCCAAGCCTGCTTACCCTCTACGCCGCAATTTCGTGCAGCAGAAAAAGTTAATTATCTATATTTACAGTAGGTTTTTAATAATAAATAGGTATTTTTGCCTATTTATAAGCAAGGTTGAGAATGATAAATTTGCTGAATCCGGTTTATGCGAAAACAGACAACGAGATCCTTAGGGAACTTGGCGGCATGTTAAAGCAGAGGCGTATCAACAATAATTTTACGCAACAGGAATTTGCCAATGCCATTGGCATTTCCAAAGACCAGCTTTCCAAAATTGAACGCACGGGAAAAACAACCCTGGCAACTCTCGTGGCAATTTCACGAAAATACAACCTCTTGCAGCAACTGCTTAGAACCTACGAAGCTGCCGAATTAACTCCCATGCAAAAATATGAGATAGAGCGAAAAACCGCCAAATTAAGAATCAAAAGAAAGCGGGTGAGAAAATGAATAGTTTAAGAATAATATATGATGGTAACCCTCCACCCCAAGCCTCCACCCCAAGAAGGAAATTCTTTTTTCTATATTCCCTTTGTAAATTTCAGAAAAGAGGTTCATTATGGCAAGAAAGAAAATCGCGCTTGTAGGCGCAGGGCAGATAGGCGGCACGCTGGCACTTGTTTTGGCACAGAAACAATTGGGCGATGTTGTGCTTATAGATATTGTAGAGGGCGTGCCTCAGGGCAAGGCTCTAGATATCATGGAAGGGCGACTCCCAATCAGCACTAGCACAGTTTTAGCCGGTAGCAACAACTTCGACGACATTAAAGGTTCAGATGTCGTTATAGTTACCGCAGGCGTTCCACGTAAACCTGGCATGACCAGAGACGACCTTTTGACCGTAAACTACGATATAGTTAAAGTAGTTGGCGAAGCAATTAAAAAGACGGCTCCCAATGCATTCGTTATAGTGGTAACCAACCCGCTAGACGCAATGGTTTATGCAATGCAGAAAGTAACCGGCCTTCCACCAGAAAGAGTTGTTGGCATGGCTGGCGTTTTAGACAGCTCTCGTCTCGCTTGCTTTGTTGCAATGGAGCTTGGTGTAGCGGCTGACGATGTTCAGGCAACGGTTCTTGGCGGTCATGGTCCTACCATGGTTAGCCTTTACAACTTTGTCTCCGTTGGCGGCATTCCGCTCCCGCAGCTTATGAGCAAAGAAAAGTTTAATGAGCTTTCAGTGCGCACTGCAGAAGCAGGCACAGAAATCGTTAATCTCTTGAAAACAGGTTCTGCATACTACAGCCCTGCAGTTTGCTCCGTTAGAATGGCAGAAGCCTATCTACTAGACAAAAAGAGCGTTCTCACTTGCGCCGCATTGCTCAAAGGGCAATATGGCTTTAACGATCTTTACTGCGGCGTTCCTGTTGTTATTGGTGCAGGCGGCGTTGAAAAAATCATTGAAATTTCAATGACAGACGAAGAAAAGGCTGCATTTGCCAAATCTGCCGGAGCTGTGAAAGAGCTCATAGATTGGGTTGATGCAAAAATGAAGGGTTAAAATTTTAGAGGTAAATCTGGAAAACACATCTCAATTGAATTCTTTGGTGCTTGGCGCGTGCGAGCGTGCCGGCGTTGATTTAGTTGAGATGGATTTACTCGGTTTATGCAAACGAAAAATTTTGAGAATATTTATAAATAAGAGCGGCGGTATTAGCGTTGAAGATTGCGCAAGCACCAGCCGCTTTTTAAGCGAAGAGCTCGATAAAGAGGAGAATGCAAATTTAATCAAAACGTCTTATACGTTAGAAGTTTCATCTCCAGGCATAGACAGGTCTTTGGAAAACACCAGTGAAACCCCAAAAGAAGGACAAAAATGGCAAAAAAAACAGCAAAAAAAACCAACGAAGTAAAAGAAGCTTTGGAACTCTTGGCAAAGGAAAAAAATGTTGCCATAGAAGAGGTATTTGGTGCCTTTAAAGAATCTCTCGTAGTTGCAGCGCGTCAGTGCATGAAGCTGCATAAAAACATAGAGGTTGATGTCGATCCTGTTACCGAGGATATTCAGGTTGTGCTGCGTGTTGAGGTAGTGGAAGATTTTCCCGATTACGATCCAAACATGACCGCTGAAGATGTCCGTAAAATGGACGAAAACTACATGCTTGAAGACGAAGCTAAAGAATATCATGCTGGAGCAGAGGCGGGTTATATGCTCGAAGTTACCCTGCCCTTTGAAAAATTTGGCCGCTATGCCATACAAGAAGCTCGCAACCGTTTAAAGCATCGTATAAACGAAGTAGAAAGAAATCGCATATTTGAAAATTACAAGAATAAAATAGGCACCCTTATAAACGGGCAAGTTTTAAGAATTGAAAAAAACAACGCTATAATCTCCATAGGCAGCACCGAAGCTATCCTTACAAACAGCGAGCGCATGAGCAAAGATCGCTGGAAAATAGGGCAGTCTGTAAAAGCCGTTATATCCGGCATTTCCGAGCCTTCAAAGGGAGTCGGTGCGCAAGTAACTCTTTCAAGGGTAAATAAGGATTTCGTTCGTGAATTATTCCGGCAGGAAATTCCCGAAGTTTACGATGGCACAATAGAAATTAAGGGCATAGCTCGTATTCCAGGCTACCGAGCCAAGGTTGCGGTTTATTCCAGAGACGATCGGGTAGATCCATCTGGTGCCTGCATAGGCGTTAAAGGGCAACGCATACAAGCCATAACAAGAGAACTCAACAACGAACGCATAGACGTTGTGCACTGGGATCCCGATCCCGATTTATACCTGCGCAGAGCACTCAGCGCAACCAGCAATGTAAACATAATAAAATCTTTCGAAGTTCCCGATTTCAGCCCTCCTCGCACCATCGTTATAGTTGGAGACGAAGATGTTGGCGTTGTTATAGGGGATAAAGGGCAGGCGGTTCGCTTGGCAGGTCAGCTGTTTTCAAAAGAAATTTGCGTATTTAGCGAAACTGACTGGTCGAGTCTTTCCGAAGAAGAAAGAGAAAATTTAATGCATTCGCAAGATCCTCGCATAGTAAGCAAAAGAGCGGCATCTTTAGATACGCTTTTCAACAAGAGCGAAGATATTGCTGAAGATACCACAGACATCACAGACATCACAGAAGATACTATGGAAAATACCACAGAAGAACCTTCTTCAAGCGAGGCAGCAAACTCTAATGAGTGAATTAATTTCAGTCAAAGCCTGGATAGAAAAACATTCCTTTGATCTAAGGGATTCCATTAACTTTTTGGCCGGAAGAACCTTGGATGGCACGGTTGTGAGGTCGGCGAATTCAAAAGTTTCTGAAGCGGCTTTAAACTCCTATATAAACGATATCCGCGCTGCTCAAAAAAGGAAGCCGCCCAATAAAGGCCAAAAGAAAGCCAAGGTAGAAAGCGATGAGCAAAAAAGTGCGGCCAGCAGCAATATTAAGCTGAAAAAAATAGACAAGCCGCCAGCAAAAGCTGTAGCTCCAAAAAAGCCCGTAGAAAAAGCAGTTGAGTCGCAGCTTACGCCGGTTGAAAAGCCAACCGCGAGCTTAAATACTAAAGCTGTTGAAAAACAAGAGCCAGTTAAAGAAATCTTAAAACCGCTTGCAACGGAAAGAAAAAGTGAAAAACCACAGCTTGCTTCGCAGCCTGAAATAAGGCGTTCTATAGAAGTTCCCAAAAAACCTGCGGCATTTACGGCAAATGTATCTAGAGTAGTTGATCCTGCAGTTTTAGCGCGTATTCAAAAAAGCCAGCAAGAAAAGGCAATGCGCAGCAATCAGCCGCGTGGCGGAAAGCAAGGGAACAAAGGCAAGCCTTCAGCAACTGGGTACAGCGGAAATTTGCGCGCTCAACCAAGGCAAACAGAAAACAAAGCGCAAGCAGGTGGCGCACAAAGCAGGCGGCCTGGTTTTGGCACAACCCTTCAAGACGTTTTGTCTGCGAGCACGCCAGCGCACAAGGATTTTCTGGATAACAGAACGCGCAGCGGGCAGCAGCATAGCGATTTTCATAGCAAAGGCAAGAATAAAAAGGGCAGAGATTCCCAAAGAGAAAGAGAGGCTAAAAAAGAAGACGTTGAAAAAGCTCAAAAGAGAGTTGAGAGCGTTTTGGTATCTCTATCCAAAACCCCGGTTAAAAAAGTTTACAATAAAGACAAAGCTCGTGTTGAAGGCGAAGCACCATCAAAAGTCATCAATGTTTCCGCTCTTGTTTCCGTTGGTGAATTGGCAGGGCTTTTAGAACAGCCGCCAGCGCGCGTTATTGGCAAGTGCATGGAAATGGGCAAAATGGTTACCATAAATAACCAGCTCGATTTTGAAGTTGTGCAAATTATAGCCGATGAATTTGGCTTTGAAGCCCAGCTTATGGAAGAATATCAAGAAGAAACTCTCGGTATTCAAAGCGACGACGCAGAAAACCTAAAGCCAAGGCATCCGGTTGTAACCGTTATGGGGCACGTAGATCACGGTAAAACCTCTCTGCTCGATTACATTCGCAAAGCCAATGTTGTGCGCGGTGAATCTGGCGGCATAACTCAACATATAGGTGCCTACGAAGTCGATACCCCAAACGGGAAAATCACATTTTTGGATACCCCAGGTCACGAAGCATTTACCGCTATGCGCGCCAGAGGCAGCCAGGTTACCGATGTAATAGTTTTGGTGGTTGCTGCAGACTCAATGGTTATGCCGCAAACGGTCGAATGTATTGAACTTGCCAAAAATGCAAAAGTTTCACTAGTTATAGCCATAACAAAAGTTGACTTGCCAACAGCAAACACCGATAAAATCATGGCTCAACTCTCTGAAAGGGGAGTGCAGGTAGCAGAATGGGGCGGTAATATCAGCTGTGTTAGAGTATCTGTTAAAACAGGCGAAGGCATAGACAAATTGCTGGAAACTTTGGCTTTGGAATCCGAAGTTCTGGAACTAAAGGCAAATCCAGATACCAATGCGAGAGGCGTTGTTGTGGAAAGCCGTTTAGATGCGGGCAAAGGAACCATAGCCACAATTTTAATTCAAAACGGAACATTGAAAGTTCGCGATTGCTTTGTTTGCGGAAATTATTCCGGCAGAGTTCGTGCTTTGCTCAACGAAAGAGGCGAAGCACTCAAAGAGGTTGGCCCAAGCACTCCGTGCCAGGTTTTAGGTTTCACAGGAACACCGCAAGCAGGCGACGATTTAGTGGTTGTAGAAAGCGATCAGGCAGCATCTGAAATTTCCTCAAAGAGGCAGCAAGCTGCTCATGAAAGAGCTTTGCGCTTCCGTGCTCGTATGTCGCTAGAGCAAGTTTACGACGAAGCAAAAACCGGTAAAATATCCGAATTGAACTTGCTTATAAAAACCGATGTGGCAGGTTCTTGCGAAGTTTTGGCGGAATCCTTGGCTGCTCTTTCAAACAACGAAGTTAAAATTAAAATTGTTCGCAAGGGCGTAGGCGCCATAAACGACGACGACGTGCATTTGGCTTCTATCTCCAATGCCATTATAATTGCATTCCATTTAATGCCATCTCATTCAATAAGAGAGCTTGCTGAACAAGAAGGCGTTGAAATCAAAACCTATCGCGTAATTTACGATGTTATAGAAGAAATCAAAGGCGCAATTGAAGGCTTGCTAAAACCGGTGAATAAAGAAGAAGTCACTGGCGAAGCTGAAATTCGTCAAGTATTCAGAATTCCGAAAATCGGCTTGATTGCTGGCTGCATGGTTAAAGCCGGTGACGTCGATAGAGAATCTCAAGTGCGTGTTTATCGCGAAGGCGTTGAGCTTGGCGTAACAAGAGTTCAGTCTCTAAAGCGAAACAAAGACGATGTTTCTTCTGTTAGGTCAGGCCATGAATGCGGTATTGGTCTTCGTGGCTACGAAAATATTCAAGAAGGCGATTCTCTTATATTCTTTAAACAAGTTAACGTTGCCCGCACTCTTGCTGATGTGGCAAAGGAGAGCAAATGAGTCTCAGAACCGATAGATTAGGCGTTCTTATGCAGCGCGAGATTGCAAGTCTTTTGCGCAACGGGCTTAACAACCCGAATGTGGGGCTTGCTTCCATATCTAGAGTAGATGTAAGCGCAGACTTATCTTATGCGACTGTGCGAGTTTCCGTTATGGGTTCAAAGCAGGAGCAAATGAAAAGCCTGAACGCTTTGCAAAAATCCTCAGGCTTTATACGCACTCATCTTTCAAAAATCATAAAAATCCGCAAAATCCCAGAACTCCGTTTTGCAATAGACGAAAACCAGCAGCACGCCGCCCGTATAGACGAAATATTGCATGGCTTAAAGGAGAAAGGGGAGTTGTAAATTTGTTCCTGCTTCATTTTTCTACATTACCCATCAATGAAGCAAACCCCGCAACTGCCAAAAGGAACCAGAGATTTTTACCCCACAGATATGAGGGTGCAAAATCATATATTCTCAATTTGGCGGCAAGCTGCCTTGAAATTCGGCTACGAAGAATACGAAGGCCCGACTTTTGAGCATTTGGAGCTTTACACAGGCAAAAGCGGCGATGAAATCGTTGCGCAACTGTACAATTTCACAGACAAAGGCGGCAGAGCCCTAGCTTTGCGCCCTGAAATGACGCCAACGCTTGCAAGGCTGGTTATACAAAGAGGAAACGAATTAAAAAAGCCTTTCAAATGGTTTTCAATTCCTCGCTTATTTCGCTATGAACGCTCGCAAAAAGGGCGCTTGCGTGAATTTTTTCAACTTAATTTAGATATAATAGGCACAGACAGCATTAGCGCAGAAGCAGACTTGCTTGTTGCCATAGCTACCATGCTTTTCGATTTCGGCTTAAACGAAAAGGACTTTGCAATTGGAGTTTCCAGCCGCAGATTGCTCGCAGCATTCTTGGAAAGCCTAGAAGTCGCAGAACCTAACTCAATTTACCCCATTTTAGATAAACGCTTGAAAATGCCAGCAGAAGCTTTTGAAAAAGAATTGCTTAATGCTGGTTTGAGCGAAGAAAAAGCAAAGACATTAAATGCTTTTATGTCTTGCGCAAGCATTGAAGAATTAAAAAATTTTGACAACCTTTCTAATGCCATTGCTGAACTCGAAGAATTATTTGAACTTCTAAAAGCTGCCGGTGTTGAAAATTGCGTTAAGCTGGATTTATCCGTTGTGCGTGGGCTTGCCTACTACACAGGCATTGTGTTTGAAGTTTTCGACAAAGCAAAAAATATGCGCGCAATCGCAGGCGGCGGCCGCTACGACAGTTTAACAGAAACCTTGGGTGGGCAACGTGCCACAGGCGTTGGCTTTGGAATGGGCGATGTTGTGCTTGCCGATTTGCTTGCCGAAAAAAATCTGCTCTCGCAAAGTCGCTCCGATTTGCAAATATTTATAGCATCTTTCAACAACGACATGAAAATCCTTTTCAAAACGGCAACAGAACTTCGCAAAAAAGGCATAAGTTGCTCACATTCCTTAAATGCCGTTAAATTCAGCAAGCAGCTGGAGCTAGCAAATGCAGCAAACGCAAAATGCGTTATTTTCGCAGATGGCAAAGAATCAAAAAACGGAACTTGGGAATACAAAATCCTAGCAACCGGAGAACAAGGAGTAGAAAGTTTAGAAAACATACTAAGGAGAACCAAAATATGAAAAGCTCTTACGACGACAGACAAAACCACATTCCCTTGCTTAAAACGCCAGGGATTGAGAAGTGGGAATTTATGTATCCGAATTCCGCAACAGACTTGCGGATTGAAACTTCGGAATTTACATGCATTTGCCCAAAAACTGGGCTCCCTGATTTCGCAACGCTTGTGATAGAATATCGGCCTACAAAGTATTGCATTGAGTTAAAAAGCTTCAAAGAATATTTGCTTTTTTACCGCGAGCTTGGAATTTTCCATGAACATGTAGTAAATAAAATATTAAAAGACTGCGTAAAAGCCGTTAAGCCGAAGCAAATGAAAGTAATAGGAATTTTCAATTCAAGAGGCGGAATACAAACTACAGTAACGGCGGAACTATGAAAAAGGCCTTGTGCATTATTTTATTTTTCTCAATTCTTTGCGCGCAAGAGAACGAGCCAATCTCCGAAACGCAAGCTATGCTGCAAGAGGCTGTGCAAGCTGCACAATCAGAACTTCCAAGCACTACTGAAGACGCTTATTTAGATAACCTAACCCCGCAGCAAAGATTTGAGCAAAACCCAAAGCATAATGTACATGAATATAATTATAAACAGCAGGTTATAGTTGGCGGAGTAGTTATGCTTTGCGTAGCATTGGCTATGATAGCGAATAATAATTATAATCCTAAACCAGGGGTGCGGTAGAATTTTCTACATTACCAATATGAAACGTTGTTTTCAAATTCTGTGTTTTCTTGCGGTAATGGCTGCTGCCGAAGATGTTTGCGGCATATTGGATTTGCCAACAACCTGGACAAAGGAAAATTCCCCCTACCGCATAACAGGCGATATTCAAATTTCCCCGGCGGCAAGGCTCACAATAGAAGCTGGCGTAACCGTGCTTGTAGCAACAGGCGAAGCATGCGGCGAAACCAGGCAGCTGGATTGGGCAGACTCAATGTATATAAGCATAAAAGCTTTCGGGCAACTGATTATAAGAGGCACAGAGGAAGAGCCTGTGCGAATTATGCCAGAAAATCACATTCCAGGCAAAATCCAGTGGGATGGAATTAGACTGCCAACAAAAGACAGATCCGCTGCTGCTATAGAGCATTTGCACATAATGGGCGCAAACAAAGCCATCAATGCTTCTTTTGGCAGGTTTAACGTTGGAAACTCGCTATTTATGGGCAACGGCACAGGAATTTGGCTGGAAAACGAGGCAGATTTGGCAATTTACAACAATGTTTTCACTGAAAATCTAAGCTCAGGCATTTATATCAGCAATTCAAGGCCAATCATAGCTGCAAATATTTTTTACAAAAACTCAAACTTCGGAATATGGAGTGACTCAAGGATAGTGCGCATACAAAACAACATCTTTTTCGGCAATGCCGACACCGACTGTCGCCTCTGCCCCGTTGGCGTTTCAAGAATTGTTGAAAATAAAAAAAGCACCGTTCCAACCGACAGATTCGGAAACATTTACTCAGATCCAATTTTTGTTGGAAGCGAGCAAGAAGGTACCCTCACAAAAAGAGACCCTACCTTGCCGACTCCAATAGAAGACGTTAAAGACACTGTTTTGCGCCAAATCTACGAAAGAGCTCAAGGCAACACGCCCCGCCCAGAAGGAAACGTTAATCGTCCATTCGGCCCCTCAAGATATTCCCCCGCTTTAAACGCCGCTCCCAGAACAGATTTCTTCAGAAACAAAGACGGCAGCCAAGGCGACATTGGCCTTTACGGAGGCCAGCTAGGCAGGTTCAACAAGCCCATAAGCCTATGATAAAAACAAAACGCAAACAAAGCGAACCGCTTAAAGCAAGTGTTTTGGCAATGAACCTTTTAGACAGCCTTCTTAGCCAGGAACAAAAAGACATAATAATTTTAGAAACCAATAGAAATCAAATATTGCCGAAAAAATTGCAAACGAAGGTAAAAATCACCGCTTTAAGCAAAGGCACCCTCCTGCTAAAAGTCGATTCCTCAGTTTGGCGAGCAGAAACGGTTGCTATAAAAACAAGTATCATAACCACCTGCAATCACATTTTAGGAAAAATTGCCGTGAAAACGGTGAAAATAAGCTGACATATCACACAAAAATGACAAAAACGCAAAAATGTATCATGGATTCATTTTTTTTTGTATCATTTGAGAAAAAATAATGTATATTATAGACGTATGCCAAGCATTTTTGCTTATTCCGATTACCGCGCCTTTATGCGCGATGCCTTTTCCGAGAAAAAGGCATCTAGCCGCTTTTCCTGGCGCGAATTTGCAAAAAGAGCCGGTTATGCCTCCCCCGTTTTCCTAAAGCTGGTAGCAGAAGAAAAAAGCTCTCTCAGCGAACAAGGCATCGAAAGAGTCGGCTTGGCACTAGGTTTAACCAATAAAGAGCAAGCATTTTTCAGGCTGTTGGTTCCTTTTACTCACGAAACAAACAACGCCAAAAAACAAAAGCTATTCAACGAAATGAGAAAAATAGCTGCCACCTGCAAGAGCTGCATTTTAGAAGCAAACCAATACGACTACTATAAAGAATGGCACCATTCCGTGATACGAGAACTAGCTCCAAATGTATCATCAGAAAGCGAAATTGCAAAACTATTGGTTCCAAAAATTCCCCTGCCGCAAATTAAAGCCTCCTTGGCTCTCTTGCTCAAATTGGGCTTATTGGAAACAGATTCCAATGGCAAATACCACCAAACAAACAAACATTTAACAACCGGAGAAAACATAAGCTCAATGGCTGTTCGCAAACACCACGAAAATATGGGAACGCTGGCAGTAGCAGCCTTAGAAGGCATTCTAAAAGAAGAGCGAGATATTTCCGGCATAACAATGGGTTTGTCAAAAGAGGGTTTTGAGGCTCTAAAAGCAGAAATTGCCAATTTTAGGCGCAAGGTTAAAGAAATCGCAAGTGCAAGCGAAAGCGAAGAAGAAGCAGTATATAGAATAAACTTACAGTTGTTCCCGCTTTCAAAAACACGCAAAACAAAGGAGAGGGCAAAAAAATGAGAAATTTCAGCTACATATTACCATTGCTCGCAATGCAGCTCGCGTTGCTCTCCTGCACCAATCCTGCAAAAACCGCGCCTGCTGCACTTGCCGCAGGCGGCGGCACCAGCGAAGAAACCAATGCACTGGCTCACAACCAAACCGTGCTTTCTTTTGAAACGCCTTATAGCTTTGTTATGTCAGAAAAACACGGAAAAAAATTCTCAGCTACCGCTGCCGCTGTTTCCTTTGAAATCAACGCATTGGTTAAAATAGATAGCTTGCCGCAAAAATCCGAATTTCCCCACAATTTAATAGGCAAATTCAGCGCAGACTCCTCCAGCCTGCCGGCAGAGTTCAGCCTTGCCCTTTTAAACGGAGCTTGCGGAACCAAAGCACCGGTTTTCGCCTTCTTTTTAACAGAAGGAGCCACAATTGCCTGCGAGCACGCTGTTTTGTCCAGCAAGCCTGTAGAGGCAGGAACATGGACTTTTATAGGAGTAAAATGGGATGGGCGCTACCTAACGCTTTACCAAGATGGCGTTCCCATGGCAAAAGAAGAAAGAATTTTCGCAGTTTTGCCTCTCTCCGAGTCTCCTATTTATTTTGGCAAATCTGGCATTCCCTTTGCCATCGATAAACTTTCGCTTAACACGGAGGCATTATGACCATAAACGAAAACATAAGCGATGCAGAAGAAGCCGTGTGCATATCCAATGACTCTGGCCGCATAATCACAGCGAATAAACGCTTTTGCAAAATGTTTGGCTTTGAGCAAAGCGAAATCAAATGGCACTACCTGCGCGACCTATATCGCCACAAGCACGAGCTTAACCGCATTCTAGAAAACATCCCAGAACACGAAGACATTCTTCAAACTAAAATGAGAAAACGCTCTGGCCGCATCTTCGCCTGCCTTCTAACCCGCAAAGCAACCAAATCTTTAGAAGGCATTCCGCTCTTAAGGCATTCAATAATTCGCCTAAAAGAGACAGCCATCTACCTTCAGCCTAGCACTGTTTAATTTTCTATCTTACCCCCAAATGCATTGCACAGCCAAGTCAGAAAAGCGAGCTAGCGAGCCCCACGTGGAGGCTCTCTCGCTTATGTCCAGACCAATAGCCGGCATTTTGAAAGGCGCACCCCCCCCCCTAGCAAGCGAGCTGGCGAGCTTGCGGAGAATCTTTGGATTTGCCGTGAAGTTAATAGCATTTGTCAGAACCCCGATACCCCCGATTTTTGGGATTTTCAGGATTTTTCTTCATTCATTTTCAACCACAGAGGTTTGTCATGAGCAGGCTTAAATTCATATTCAAAAATATTTTCATCCTGTCAATCCTGGTAATCGTGGGTATCGGGGTCCAGACATGCGCCGGCGATGTTGAGCCCTTTGACTGGAGCGACCCGAAATGGCGGGAGGGTTTTGCCGAGTCCAGCAGTTCTGCGGAGTCCAGCAGTAGTTCTGTGGAATCAAGCAGCAGTTCTGTGGAAGCTAGTAGCTCGTCTAGCGTTGCTAGTTCAAGCTCAGTCGCCAGTTCTAGCTCCGTGGCATCGTCTTCGAGCAGCGTGCCTAGCAGCAGTTCAGTCGGCGGCGGTTTGTGCGCTGGTTTTGCGGATGGAACCGCGAGGGAGCATTTCGGGCAGTCAAAAGCTCAGTTTTGCGATGAGCGCGATGGTCAAAAATATGTGTACGTAACAATCGGCGCTGAAACTTGGATGGCTGAGAATTTGAATTTCGATGCAAGTAGCAGCAGGTGCTATGGCGACAATACAGGCGGCGATGGCCAAAACAGATGCGACACCTATGGTCGTCTTTACAACTGGAATGCGGCTATGAATAACGCAGCGAGCTCAAGCGCCACTCCTAGCGGCATTCAAGGCGTTTGCCCTCCCGGCTGGCATTTGCCTAGCAGTGCCGAATGGACTGCGCTGACGAATCATGTTGAGTTGTCAGTAGGAACCAAGCTCAAGGCTAATAGCAGTCTTTGGGTTTCCATGAGGGGCACTGACGTTTTCGGCTTTTCGGCCCTCCCGGGCGGCTCCGGCCATTCTAATGGCGTTTTCGTCAATGTCGGCCTCATCGGTGGCTGGTGGAGCACTACTGAGAACGGTACCAGCCTCGCATGGTACAGGCGCATGGACAGCTACAGCGGCGAGGTGCACCACGGCTTCAACGATAAGTCGAATCTGTTCAGTGTTCGCTGTGTTAAGGATTAATTGTCTGAACCTAGCAAACGAGCTGGCGAGTTTGCGGAGAATCTTTGGATTTGCCGTGGAGTTAACTGCAGTGCCACCTATCAAAGGATTAACATGATATGAGCAATTTACTTCAACGCCAAAACTTCTTCCCTCGTAAGCCCGGTAGCCTTGGAAATCTGAGCAGCAGAAAAGCCCATGGACTTGAAATTGCTGGCAGCTTGTCTCATGCCTCGCCCGAAGCCAGCCTTGTCGCCTTCGCCAAAGCCTTGTTTCACGCCCCGCCCAAAACCAGCTTTCTCGCCCCGCCCAAAACCTTCCAGCACGCCTTCCCTTTTGGCGTAAGCAATAGTAGCGTTGTAAACATCAATCTCTTTCATAGCTGCCTCATAATCACGAAGTTCACTCTCCGTGAAATTAGAAATTTCCGCAATGTCAAACACGCCCCTGAACTTAGAACGCCGAAACCTAGCCGGAATGCTGTCAAGCTTGTGAAGATTCTTGAACAGATAGAGCCACAGGTCCAAGGTCGTTTCGCACTGCTCCAAAGCCTTTTTGAACCTAGGAAGAACAACAAGGGCAAAATGTATGCTCCCGTGCCGCCTTCGAGGGTGCTTGAGGTTGGTAAGCCCGATATGGTAGATAAGGTCGTCAGCCTCATTCTCTAGGTCAGGCTCGAAGTTGAGAAAGCTCAGAGAGAAGATCCTTGGCAGGTTGAACTTGTAGCCTTTGCCCTTTTTCACAATCCCGGTAATAGTCGCGCTTACGTAGAAGAGCATCCTTCCCATGAAGAAGTCCTGCTTGGCAAGCTGCATTTCTATTATGAACCTGTTCCCGTTGCTGTCCGTGCAGTGCAGATCGAACACTGCCGCTCTTCGCTTGCTGCCTTTGCCGGTTCTTTCGCTTGGAAGCAGCTGAACCGCCTTTACCTTTGCCTGCAGGTATTCTCCCAAGAAGCTTTCTATAAGCGATATGAGAAACTTGCTGCTCTGCTCGCTTTCGCTCGCGAATACCCTTTTGAACGTGAAATCCAGCGTGAGCTTAGCGAAACGAGCTTGCTGCGCAGGCTCCTTTTTGGAAGCGTTTTTGTTTTTGGGCATAACAACCCCTGTATTTTAAATCATATAATAAGTACCGCCCCCAGTCCTATAACCGATAATATAGAAAAACGGAGAAACGCCGCATGAAAAAAACAACGGAACTTTGAGGCTCCGAAAAACGAAGCGGAATATCAGGAATTGCAAAGAAAAAAAGCAGATGAAATGAGCAAAATAAATAACGCAAAAACCATGCGGAACATAGCTTATGGAGTAGGCGGAGCCTTGCTCGCTACGGGAATAGCGGTGCATATTTGGTTTTGAGCGACTAATTCAGCAAGTATTTATTTTCTATCTTACCCCAATATGAAAAAGATTCTTATTATCGCTGTAGCATCCCTATTTCTTGTCGCTTGCGAAGACGAGCCCATGCCTGTTGTGCTTCCACCTCCGCCTCCATTATCTTCCGTGCCTGTAGCAGAGGCAGCAGATGAACAGGAACTGCCCGATGGCTTGAAAATTTCCGAAGAAACCGCAGTAGAGGCAAAAGAGGAAAAGCCTGTTGCCGTTCCAGCGCCAGCTGCTGTCGCAGTTCCTGCGAAGCCAAGAGCAGTAATTCATTCAGATGCAGGGCAGTTGAATGCTGGCAGATATACCATTCAAGTTGGCGTTTTTCCAAGCGAATCCAGAGCCAGAGCTCTCATTAACAAATTGGCAACAGATGGAATAAGCGCTTATGGCGCTAGAGTAAACAACCCCGCACAGTTGATGGGTTCTTATCATCGTGTTAGAGTTGGTTTTTTCAATGAAAGAGCTGCTGCTGAAAATTTTGGCAGAACCAGATTAAGCGTGCTTGGCTACGAATGGTGGATAGACCGCTCTAGCAACGACAGATTAGGGAGCCCGTCTGTGTCAGCGCCGGTAGTAGCGCAATCTGTAGCTCAGCCGAAAGCGCCTGAGCCAGCACCAGTAGCACCAGCTGCTGCGCCGCCAGCACCACCAGCAACGCCAGCACCGCAGGCTCCGCCGCCGCAACCCAAGCCAGAACCTGCGCCAGCACCTGCGCCGCCTCCTGCGCCTCGGCAGCCACAACCTCAAGCACAAGTTGAGCAAACAAAAGAGCAGTTAGAGAAGCAAGTAGCAGAACAAGTCAAAGCTAGGCAGGCCGCTGCCGCGCCTCCAGCTCCAGCTCCGCCACCGCCGCCTGCTCCTCCAGTAGTGGAGAATGCGGCTTCAAAAGAAGTCAGGGTGAATTCTCGTGGCAAGGTTTCAATAGTTAATAAGTAAAGCACCTAACAATTGACTTAGGAATTTTCTACATTGCCATTCAAGTTTACCATAGGAGAACAACATGGCAACAAAAAGTACCACTGCTAAAAAAGACCCCGCTAAAAATTCAGCTATTGATGCTATAGATTTAGGGTATTCTAAAAAGGCTTTCATAGATTCTTTCAATTTGCACCTGCATCACACGCTTGCGCGCGATCGCTACGAGGCTGCAGATTATGAAAAATTCCAGGCAATAGCCTATGCTGTGCGCGACCGCTTGATTGACCGCTGGATTAAGACCCAGCAAACCTATTACAATCATAATGTGAAAAGAGTTTATTATTTATCTCTCGAATTTTTAATGGGGCGTTCTCTTGGCAATGCTATTCTAAATATAGATGTAGAGAAAGAAGTGGCAGAGGCTCTTGATGAGCTCGGTTTGAATTTGGAAGAGCTGCGCGATGTAGAGCGCGATGCAGGGCTTGGCAATGGTGGCTTGGGTCGTTTGGCTTCTTGCTTCCTCGACTCAATGGCTACCCTAGAGCTACCAGCTATGGGTATGGGGCTTCGCTATGAGTTTGGAATGTTTAACCAGAAAATTGAAGCAGGGCAGCAAGCGGAGTACCCCGATGAATGGCTCCGTTTCCCCAATCCATGGGAATTTGCCAGAACAGCAGGCGTTATGCAGGTTAACTTTGGCGGCCGCGTTGAAAGCTATATTGAGAACGGCGAGACCCGCTACCACTGGCATCCCTCTGAAAACGTAGAAGCAATGCCCTACGATACGCCAGTGCCAGGTTACAAAAACAATACCGTTAATACGCTTCGCTTATGGAGCGCGCAATCAAATTCCTTTAATCTGCAAACATTTAACGAAGGAAAATATGTAGATGCTGTTGGCAAAATGGAAGAATTGGAATCCATAACAAAGGTTCTGTATCCAAACGACTCTTCGGTTAACGGCAAAAAGCTGCGTTTAAAACAGCAGTACTTCCTTTGCTCCGCATCGCTTCAAGATATAATCCGCCGCTATGAACGCGGCGATGACGTTCGTTCTGCAATTGAAAAATTTGCGAAGATGAATAAAATTTCTTCTTCCGAGCTAAACCTTCTTAGTCTTGGTCAAGAGGTTCGTAGAGAGCTTCTTTTGAATTTCCCAAGCAAGGTTGCCATACAACTGAACGACACTCACCCGGCAGTAGCAATTCCAGAACTAATGCGCTTGCTTATGGATGTTTACGGGCTTTCTTGGGCAGATGCCTGGGCCATCACAACGCAGGTCTTTGCCTACACCAACCACACCCTTATGCCAGAGGCTCTGGAAAAATGGTCGGTGTGTCTTTTTGAAGAATTGCTGCCAAGGCATTTGCAAATAATTTATGAAATCAATGCGAAGTTCCTCGGTACGGTTTGGACAAAGTGGCCAGGCGAAAACGATAGAGTCGCGCGTATGTCCATAATTCAAGAGGGTAGCGAGAAAATGGTTCGCATGGGTTATCTCTCGGTTATAGGCTCTCACAGCATTAACGGAGTTGCCGCGCTTCACAGCGAACTCATAAAGAGCCACCTGTTTAAGGATTTTTACGAGCTATGGCCAGAACGCTTTAACAACAAAACAAATGGCGTAACCCCGCGCCGCTGGATTGCAAAATCAAACCCCGTAATGACAAGCATCGTCACCAAAAAAATAGGCGATTCCTGGATTGGCAACTTAGACGATATAAGCAAGCTGGAAGCCTATGCAAACGACGCCGCATTTATGGAAGATTTTGTGAAAGCAAAAGTCGAGAACAAAAAAAGACTGATAAGCATTATAAAAAATACGCAAGGCATAGATATAATAAATCCCGATTCTATCTTTGATGTTCAGGTAAAGCGAATTCATGAATACAAACGTCAGCTCTTGAATATTATGCATGCCATTTACCTGCTAAAGAGAATTCAGAAAGGGCAGGTTGTGCAGCCCAGAACTATTTTAATAGGCGGAAAATCTGCGCCAGGCTACTGGATGGCAAAGCAAATAATTTGGCTTGTAAATGCCGTGTCAGATAAAATAAAGGAAGAGCCTCGCGCCAAGGGCGTTTTGCAATTGCTGTTCCTCGAAAACTATCGGGTTTCTTATGCAGAGAAAATTATCCCCGCTGCCGATCTCTCGGAACAAATTTCAACTGCCGGTACAGAAGCCAGCGGTACAGGCAACATGAAATTTGCTCTTAATGGAGCCTTGACCATAGGAACGCTCGATGGTGCTAACGTTGAAATGTGCGAGGCCGTTGGTCATGAAAATATCTACATATTTGGAAAAACTGTTGAAGAAGTGCATCGCATAGTGGCTCATGGCTATCATCCAAGGGAATATTATGAGTCTTCTTCGGATATTCGCGAAGTTTTAGACTTTATCCGCACGTTAAACTACCCGGAATGTCCGTTTGCGCCCATAGTCGAAAGCCTGCTTTCAAGAGACCAGTATCTGCTTTTGGCAGATTTCTCCTCTTATATAGAAGCTCAAGACTTGGTTGCTCGCGAGTATGCCGATAAAAAACTTTGGACTCGTAAATGCATCTTAAATGTGGCTAGAATGGGCGGATTTAGCTCAGATCGCACAATTAGGCAGTATAATGGAGAAATTTGGCGCGTTCCAAGCGTAAAAATTAACTAAAGGCAAAAAAAAAATGTATATTTCCCCTATGAGCTTTAAAAAAATCGTTTTGTCTGTTGCAGTCTGCACCCTTCTGGTCTCAGCTTATATTGTGCAGAGGGGTGACACCCTTTGGGACTTGAGTGCTGAGTATTTGAAAGATCCCTTTGCTTGGCAAGACCTATGGCAGGCCAACCAGCATATTGAAAATCCCCATCTGATTTTCCCAGGCGATTCTCTTTGTATTCCAGGCCAAGCACCATGTCCGCAGCCTGGTGGCGCAGCAGCTTCTGGAGCCGCTGCTACGGCGGTGGGCGAAGATGGTCAGGTGGTAGCTTCAGGTTCTGTCGCTGGAGGCGAAGGCGCTGCTTCAGGTCCTGGGTTCAGAAGGCATGAGCCGCCAAAAATGTTCAATGCCTACTACCAGAGGCTTATGCCGATTGTGGAGCCTGCCTCCTCAAAGGGCAGCACCAGAGGCTGGTACCACGTGTTTAGTGAAGAGCCTAGCAGGCCAGTTAATCACTTCCTTGAACACGAAGTTCTTTTGGGTTTTGGCAGGAGGGCTTTCCCAAACTTGAAGGCTGGCGATTTGGCTGATATTTGGAGCAACGATAAAATCAGAGTTCCCAATAGCGCCGGTTCATTCGATGAATACTACATGCGCCGTTTAGCTGCTGTCGCAAAAATTACCGCTGTTGGCGATTCGCTTTCCCGCGCTACCATCGTGCAGTCTTTAAATTTGCTTCCTATAGAAACGGCTCGCGCTCGTCCGCAAGTTCCTGTTGAAACCATAGATTTAAAATCATTTACCCCAGTCAACAGGGTTCGAGTAGAAGATATGTCGCGAGTGCTTGTTGTTTTAGATAAGAGCCTTGTAGCAAGCCTTTACTCTTATGTTCTAATAGACAAAGGCAAAGGCCAGAACTATGAGCCTGGTGCAGCGGTTGCTTTTTGGGACTTAGACAAACGCGATGTTACCCTGCCTCCGAGACTCTTGGGTAGAGGTATAGTAGTGTATGCAGATAATGGGCGTTCAACAGTCTTAATAAGGGACATCTACAATGCTTCGCGTCGCATAGATGCTGGCACTCCGGTTTCTCTGACTCATTTGCCGGTAAAATAATTTTGCAGAAATGAAAAAGAATTTGGCTTTTCGTTTAACGGTTTCTTTCTTTTTCTTTGCCTTTAGCATTTGCCTTGTGCTTTTGCTCGGTTCTTTAATATTTTTCAATTTTCCCAGCGCAGGTATATGGTTCGCGGACTTGCTTCATTAGCGGTTCCATTCAGGTTGTTGCTTTTTTTGGCGGGTATTTTGCTCGCTACTCTTGTGCTTGCAGTTATAGGTTTTAGGAGCATTAAAAACGAAGAATTAATAGCTGAAAAAAAATACGAAGAAGCAAAACTCGATTTCAAAAACGCCGTGCTTAAAACGGCTAAAACTGAGACAGAAAGGGTAATTGAAGAAATTCAGAAAATTGCCGAAGACTTGCAAGATTCTTTGCCAGGCATTTCATCGGTATTCGTTTTTAAAGACGGTGCTTTATTTCCTTTTATAGTTGAAGAAGAAAGTAGCGAAATATATTTATTGGAAAGGGCGGAAGCCTTGGTTTTAAAAGAATTTTTAGATTTGCAAGAGGCTGGTAAATTTGCCGAGTCTATAGATTACGCTGTGAAAAAAGTCGATTCTTTTTTGGAAAAACCGAGCATTGCTCGTTTGAATTGGGATAGCTATGTTTTGGAAAAAATGCTAAACGATATTCTTTCTTATGAAAATTTGAGCGAAGTTGAGAGGAGAAGAAATTGGGATAGGTTGAAAAAAACAAAAAGGCTTTTGAAAAAATTAAATACTTATCAGGAGCATAGAAATTTCCTGCTCGCTCTTGGGAATTATGCGAGCTATTTAAGCGCTGGCCATTTTTTTATACAAAATAATGGCAAAACTTTTTTAACGCTTTCCAATATGAATTTAACTGCGAAAAAAGCAATTATAGCCGAGATAGATTCCGTTTTTTACACAGAGGCAATGAACAGGGCGATAAACGAAACCGCAAGAGAGTGGAGTTACATTCCCTTTTCTATTTCCGGTAATTTTCCCTTTGGCGAATGGGAAATATTTATTGAAGAAGATTCCAGAACTATTCACGAGGAGTCGCAAAAAAGGATAATTATTTTATATCTAATGCTGATTTTCTCTTTAATAATCCCAGTAATTGGCGTTGTGGTTGTATATAGGGGCTTTTCCAGAGAAAGGCAATTGCGATTGATGCAAGATAATTTTTTATCTGCTATTTCGCATGAGCTTAAAACGCCGCTAACAGCGGTAGAGCAGTCTTCTTATCTTATAAAAAGAAATATTCAAATTAATAAGCCAGAGAAGGTGATATATCACACAGACGTTATAGAAAAGCAAGTCAATCGCCAAAAAAGCCTTATAGATGCGATTCTTAATTATACCGTAATGGAGAGCGGCAAAAAGATTTTCAGTTGGGAGAGCATAAATCTTTCGGAGTGCGTTGAGAGTGTTTGCAATTCTTTGGATGTTATTGCCAATAGCAAGGGTTTGGAAATAAGGAAAGAGATAGAAAGCGATTGCACCATAACAGGAGATTATTCTTCTATTTACAGTATTGTGCAAAACTTGGTGGATAATGCTATAAAATACACCGCAGAAGGGTATATTTCCGTTAAGCTTTGGGCTGATGCCCAAGGCGTTTCCCTTTCCGTTGCAGATACGGGCAAGGGTATTCCGGCAAAAGAGCAAAAGAATATATTTGAAGGTTTTTATAGAATAGGCGATGAATCCACGAGAGAAACAAAGGGCGCTGGGCTTGGCTTGGCTATTGTGAAACGCTATGCAGATGCGCACAAAGCGCAGATTATACTAAAAAGCGCCCCTGAAAAGGGCGCTGTGTTTACGGTTGTGTTTAGAAAATTAGAAGTTTAGAGCCCGTAGAAACACGATATCTTTTGTGGAGCCGTTTGAAATTCGCACAATATAAACGCCATTTGGAAATTTTTGCAAATTTACGTTAATAGCGCCGTTGCTGCTTTGTTCCCTGAGTAGCAATTTTCCGCTTGGATTATAGACGGAAACTTGCAAAGACTCGCCAAAAATTTGCAGAGAATTTCTGTTTTGTACTATTTTAAAATTCTGAATATTATTTTGCTGTTTTATGGGTACAGGATCAGGTCTAGGTTTAGGCTCATACGGTGGCACTACTGATATTGGGCCTTTCTTTTCTGCAAATTTGGATAGCAATCTAATATAAGATATCTGATAGGCATTGTGAGGCTCCGTAATTTCCCAGGAATTGACAGGCCAGCTATAGTTTATATCCACGTACATTTTTGCGGGCGGTTCGGTATCTTTGTTCGGAACATCTACCAAATTGCATCTTGCATTGTTAGCTACAGAACCGCAAGAAGATGGGCAGCAGCCGTCCAGTCCATAGCCTTTATTTGGGCCGCCAGCCAAGTATCCCGGTATTGGAGGGATTGTGTTGCCTTCTCCAAACCACTCGTGATACATAGCGTTTAAACTTTTTGAAATTCCGTAACTTTCCATGTTGGTTAAATAAACCATATTAAATGGATTTACACCATGAATATAATGCATATAATCTTCTGCAACATCTTTATAGTCTTTAGTTGGATCAACAATATTCCATTTGTAATAGGTTAAACCGTGATCTGCCTTAATTTTGTTTGAGCCCCACTGGTAATCGTATATATAAGAACGGTAGCCATCGCTTTGGTATCCATTGCCAAAGTGATTAGCATTGCTGTTTGGCTTTGCAAAAGCTGTTATAAATTCGCTTCTGATAGCGTTTTTAATATTAGTTTTGCCATAAGAACTTTTCAAATACCTAATAAGGAGCATGTGTTGCTGAAATCTATACTGCTGCATATAAGCACCCCAAGCTCGCAGTGGAAACGCAGTCCAGTTATTTTCAAAAATTTCTAAAAAAGATTCTTCGCCGGTTATTTCATACAAAGAAAGCGCTGCGCTTATGCGGTTCTCAACTCTATCCCAAGAATCTGTGAGTTCTTGATCGCCTGCCGCTAAACCTCTGGAATCATAATTTGGGCATAAATTTTTATTCCAAGTATCTCCGCAGTTATTGTGGAAAATTGAATCGGGATAAGCCTCTGCCCAGTCCCATGCTTTGAAAGCGGCGGTTCTCAATTGTTCTGAATAATCAACTTCGCCGAGCGCGCCAAAAATACGAGCGGCTGTGGCAAAGGCTTTGGCTGTTCCTAGGGTGGCAGTTGTATTTGCCGGGCCATAGTAACTTGGCCCTGTAACGGAAGATGGGGGTGAAGCGTGGCTTAAACCTTGAACGCTTAACACAGAGCCATCTTCATTTTGCATTTTCAAAAGCCATGCTATTCCCCATTTTACTTCATCTAAAATATCGGGAACTCCATTGCCAGATTCTGGAATGCCATAGTCATCTGCGAAAGCTGCCGGATTTTCTTCAAAGGCAAGCAGCAAATTTTCAACATAGTCGGCAGTCCATTTTGTGTATTTGTTGTAATCGCCGGCATCAAACCAGCCACCGCTCAAATCCCTTTCTTTTGAGGCATTATTTCTGTCAAAAAAATCTCTGCTTTGTGCATCTTGCGAAAAGTTAAAGCCATCTTTCCAGGTTTCGCCGGCATATTCTGCTGGCTTATCGGTGCCGGCACGTTGATAATAGAGCATTTTAACAGCGGCTTTAAGTGCATTGTTATACACATCGTTTGCTATGAAAAAAGTAAAGGAGCGAAGATTATTTGTTTTATCCAAAACGTAGTAGCGCCCGGGCTGCGTTACGCTTGAAAAGTCAAAGTACCAAATTCTATCTCCAGAGGCAGCATCTGTTTGCCCTGAGTTGAAAGCCACTGGCGCTCCATCAAAAACCGCTGTGCCGGAAGTTTCGTTTATAATTTGAAACTCTGTTCCGGGAGCGTAGGAACTGGGTGCGTCGTGGCCTAGTTGCGGAGCTCTAATAACCGCAGTTTTCTTTGCTTGTTCACGATAGCCAAACTGGTCTATCACTATAGAATCGCTCAAGTTTTGGGAAAAACAGAGAGTAGCGAGCAACGGAAGAAGAAGGAATGCTTTCATGCTCTTTAATATAGAAAACTGGTTGGCATTGGCAAAAGCCACCTTCAGACGTTCTATGCTAAAATTTTCTACCTTACCCGTAGCGAGGATGAAAAATGAGAGTACTTCAACTATTTACGGTGGTGATTATGGGTTTATCTATCTTTTCCCAAGCTGGCGTTTGGGTTCGGGTAAATCAAGCGGGTTATGTTCCTGAACGTGCTAAAACGGCGGTGGTTCTTTCCAATACTGATATTGCAGGGGAAAGCTGGAGCCTGAAAAACGGCGGCACAGAGGTTTTGAGCGGTCAGCTTGCCGCTGGCAAGCCTGGCGATGATTTTTATGTTGCCCAAGCATATACCTATACCATCGATTTCAGCTCCTTAAAAGAAATAGGAATTTATGCATTGGAATTGGCTGGTGCACAAACACAGCAAGTGCTTATTCGTGAAGATCCTTATTCACTGTTTGCAACGCAAGCCCTAATGCACCTGCGCGCTATGCGTAGCGGCGGGCAAGCCCGCCTGCGCAAGCCCTCGCATTTGGGAGATAGTGCGGCCATTGTGCACATCGTCAAAGGCGATTGGGAGCAGGGGGCTTGGGAAGAAGCTGCGCCCCGCAGAACGGTGGATATGCAAGGCGGTCATTACGATGCAGGCGATTATATCAAATTTACATTAAACGAAGCATATCTCGCTTGGCATTTATTAACGGCTTATCAGGAAAACCCCTCTCTCTTTGTTAAAGTTCAAAGTTACTCCGATTTGCCAGATATTTTGGACGAAGCAAAGTATAGCCTTGATTACTTGCTAAAAACATTCCCAGATGAAAATACTTTTGTAATACAGGTGGGAGACGGCAATGACCACAAACAAGGGTGGCGTATGCCAAATATGGATGCGCTCGAAGGCAAAAGACCTGCCCTGTGCGCTTTGTCCCGCGTACACATGGGAAGCACCGCCGCCGCTTTGGCTTTGGGAGCGCAGGTGTTCAAAACTTTAGATGCAAATGCTGCCGCTCTTTACGAAGAAAAAGCAAAAGCAATTTATGCCCGAGCAAGGCAAAGCGATACTCAACGCTCCGCATTTGAACGTGACCAAACCAACGATTTCTACTTCGACCAAACCGACACAGACAACATGGCTCTTGCAGCAGCAGAACTTTACCACTTAACTCAAGAGCAAAGTTACCTGGAACATTACGCACCGCCTGCAGGGTATGAGGTGAGCTGGGGTAGCTGGAATGCGTTTGCTAACCATCGTTTGGCACAGTCGGGAGACGAAGCTGCAATGGCTCGTTTGCTAACTGAGATTGGGCGCTATGAACGAGATAACGTTTGGAATCTTCCGGGTGAATATATATGGGGCAGTTTGCATCGCTGGATAGGCGCGGCAAATGCTCATTTGCGAGCGCGGCGTTTGCAAGGGACCGAAGAATTAACCGCTCCTTTCCTTGGCGTTTTGGATTATGCTTTTGGCCGCAATAACTGGGGCATAGCCATGATTGCTTCCGCCGATTTGCCTTATAGCATTCGCAATATTTACAACGGTATTTACCGTTTAACTGAGGCTTTTCCAGTTGGCGCTTTATCTGAGGGACCGGGCGATAGAAAAACTCACAACGAAATGAGCCAATATTTTACTGTTCCTGCAAATAGCCCTTTTGAAGAATTCAATACCTCTGCCGGCGTATTCTACGATAATGCCAATGATTTTATGATTCAAGAAAGCACCATAGGCGGTCAAGGCGATTTTATTTTGATGCTTGCGCTGGCTTCAGCGAAAAACCTCAGCCCTGCGCCGGATTCCGGAACGGTTCCTACTTCGCTTTATCAACCCGATAAAGAAATTCCCCTGCAAGCAAGCGATCTCAGCTGGATAACCTACGATGATAAAAGCGAGGGAGGCAATTCCGAAGTCACTACCCCAATTAGTTTCGGTACTAATGTCCTTGCTACACTCGACACCCGTGCCAATAGTACCTTAGGTTATGCTTACAGCGGTTTGAAAGGCACTTTCCCAAATACATTCCTTTTAGATGAAGCGCATGGGATTCGCTTGGTTATGGATTTGCCAGAAGGTATGGTGGTTCGGTTTAACTTGGTGCAAGATGATATTACCAACTATGCTTACCATGGCAAACAAATTTTAGGTAAAGGGCAAGGTGAATATTGGATAGAATTCAGCGCAGTTAGCCCTGCTTTTTCTCCCAGCAGAGAATTAGATGTCTCCAAGGTTCGAGAAATTGAGTTTGTAAATCAAGTGCCTGGGCAAGAAATAGCTATAAGAATCGAAAGCGTAATAGCTTATAGCTATAATGAGCAACCTCCGTATATTCCAACCGCTATTTTGCCTCCAAAAGTAGTGTCGCGCGGTCCTGTTTCATTATTTGTAAACAGGGTAAACGATTTGTTTTTCTTCACTCCTTCTCAATTCTGCAAAGCGGAAAGCTTAACGGTTCTCAATGTTCAGGGCAGGCATATCGCAACCCTTTACAGAAACAGCCGTAATCAATTTATCTGGAACGCTCGCCATGTATCCAGCGGCGTTTATCAAATTCGCCCATCAGATGGAAGCCAGGTTATAACAGTTAGGAAACAAGTATTTTTCTACATTTCAGCCATGCGTAAATTACTGTTAGTTTGTTTCCTCCTCTTTTTTTCCTCCTGCGTGGAAAAAAAATCGTCCATCAAGCCCTTAGCGGTTTGCCCTGAAACACCGCCTAGCTACGAAGATGCTACCGGCGAATTCGACCCTATAGCAGTTCCGAGCGAAGCTGTTCGCTGCGGAGATATAACGCTTTGGGGCTCTGCTGCACCGTTTTCTCTGAATATGTGGCAAGATTATAATTCTTTTTCCGTGTCTATTATGAGCATGCTTTTTGAGCCGCTTGCAGAGCTTCACTCAACGGAAAATCGGCCTGTTGGTATTTTGGCGGCTAATTGGGAAATTGCCCCAGATGGCATGAGCTATTCTTTTGAAATAGATTCTCGCGCAAGGTGGAGCGATGGAAAGCCAGTAACTGCTTATGATATACAGTTTTATTACGATGTTATTATGGATCCGAAAAATTTAACGCCTATTTTTAAAGTAGGGCTTTCCCGCCTTGAAAGGCCGGAGGTAACGGACTCGCTTAATTTTACAATAAGTGCAAAAGATTCGCATTGGGCAAATTTCTGGACAGCTGCAGGAATGGTTGCGTTTCCAAAACATATTTGGGAAAATGTGGATTTCAATTCCATTCGCTTTGATTTCCCTGTTGTAAGCGGGCCCTATGCCATAAGGCAAATGCGCATGGATCGTTCGTTGGAGCTCGTTCGCAGAGAGGACTGGTGGGGCAGAGAAAAAAAATATAATGCAGGCAAATATAATTTCGATAAAATAACTTACCGCTTTATGGGAGATCGCAACAAGGCATTGGAGGCTCTGAAAAAAGGCGACTTTGATGCATATCCAATTTACACTTCATCTATATGGATGAAGCAAACCGATTTTGATGCAGTAAAAAAAGGCTATGTTTTGAAGAACAGAGTATTCAACGAAGAACCCAAAGGCTTCCAAGGTTTTGCGCTTAATCTGCGCCGTGATAAATTCAAAGATCTTCGCGTTCGCCAAGCACTTTCTCTTTTGCTAAACCGAGAATTGATGAATGATAAATTTATGTTCAATGAATATTTCCTGCTTAATACCTACTACCCAAGCTTGTGGCCGCAGCATAAAAACCCAAACGCTCCTCTATATCCTTATGCGCCAGATTCTGCAAGGCAGCTTCTACAGGAGGCTGGTTACACGGTGAATGCGCAGGGCAAGCTTATAGACGCAGATGGTAAATTATTTGAGCTTACCTTTTTAACCTACATGGAAGATATTCGCCATACAACCAAATTTCAAGAAGACCTTAGAGCTGTGGGTATAGGCTCTAAAATAGAGAAGGTGTCTCTTTCCACCTTTCGCCAGCGCATAGACGATGCAGACTTTGACCTATGCTGGCTAGCTTGGGGTGCTGGCCGTTTAAGCGACCCTGAGGCGAGCTGGCACTCCAGGACTGCAAACGATAAAGCTACTAATAACGTGTCTGGGTTGCAAGATAGCATAGTGGATAGCTTGATAGAGCTGCAGAAAACAGAGCAAGACTTGAATGCCCGCAATGAAATTTTGAGAAAGCTAGACACTCGCCTAACAGAAATAGTGCCAAATATATTGCTTTGGCAATCTGACAATAATAAAATACTGCATTGGAACCGTTTTGGCCACCCAAAATCGCTTTATGGCAAGTTTAACCGTGAAGAAGCTATCCCGATTTACTGGTGGTACAGTCCTGAAAAGGCAAAAAAGCTCCAAAAAGCACAAAAAAGTGGCGAAAAACTGCAAATTCCTGAAATAGATGTAGGTAAATAGCTAAAAGTTTGATTATTTCCTAAAAAAAAATGTATATTTACCGATATGCGTATTTTTTCTAAAATTCTGCCCTTCGCTTTATCCGTATTGCTTACCTCTACGGCTTTTGCATCAAGCGGTATCTACGACCGTGACCTCGTCCGTGGTTTTCTTTCTGGGAAAGTCGATTACCGAGGCATGAACTCTACAGGTATTGAATTCATAAATCGAGCCACAGGTATGCTAGATGTCAATGAGTATAAAGGAAATTACATCGGTACACATATAGAGATTGGCGCCGAGTACGACCAACTTAGAACTTGGTTTGATATTGAGCACATGGTGTTCCATTCTTTGTTTGGTAGCATTCCAAGCAAAAAAGGATCTGATGACCCTGCTACTAGCTGGTACACCTATGGCCTTACCTGGATGTGGGGCTACAAGCTATTGCCAACAGACAGTAAGGTAAACATTATCCCAGCTGTTGGTCCTGGCCTTGAGCTGTTGAATGTTCGTACTTCACGCTTTAACAGAGTTGAGAGTAGCCTTGGAGCAACGCTTAACACAGAGCTTGAGCTTCGCTTGCAATTTTCGCAGTTCTCCGCCGGTATATATGGTGGCTACAAGTTTGTTCGCCACGATGGCGCGAACGACGATATTTTTCCTGACGGCAGCCCATACACAGGCGATGTTAACTCAGACAAAGCTTTTATTGGTTTGAAACTCTCCTGGACAATGCTTAATAAATTCCAGAAGCGTGAGAGGGATCTGCAGTAATGCTTCAATTACGAGGGCGCCCTCAACCAAACCGTCCTAAAGACGGAATCCGCATCAACCAAGAAATAAGAGTTCCTCAGGTTCGCCTCATAGACGCCAAGGGAGCACAAGTAGGGGTTATAGATGCTCAAAGGGCTTTGCAAATGGCTCGCGATATAGGCTTAGATTTAGTAGAGATTTCACCAAATGCAAATCCACCTGTCTGCAAAATTATAGACTACGGAAAATACCGCTTTGACCAAGCAAAAAAACAAAAAGCAGCAAAAGCCCATCAACAAGCAACCGGGCAAATGAAAGAAATAAAATTGCATTTCCAAACCGCCACAAACGACTACCGCTACCGCATGGTGCAAGCTCAGGAATTTTTGGAAAAGGGCTTCAAGGTAAAGGTCTTGGTGCAGTTTCGGGG
Organism: Candidatus Fibrimonadaceae bacterium; assembly: GCA_031281155.1. Classification (GTDB taxonomy): domain Bacteria; phylum Fibrobacterota; class Fibrobacteria; order Fibrobacterales; family Fibrobacteraceae; genus Fibrimonas. The sequence goes on along the minus strand of JAITFT010000106.1, from coordinate 5,124 downwards.
CAGAGAGCTTTCCCGAATGGAATTTGGGCACCCCTTAATAGACCAAGCCCGAGTGGACTTGGCTCCGTTTGGAGACATAGAAGAACTGAAAGTGGATAAATGTTTCGCCATTGCAGTAACACCTCGCAAGGGTGGCAAAAAAAAGGAAACAAACAAGCCTGCGAACGAGTCGGTGAAACCGATAAGTGAGCAAGCAAAGCACGAAACCGAGCAAAAGGCTGCAGGTGAGGCTTTAACAGGGGGAAACCCCGCTTCCTAAGAGAGGACAAAATGCCTAAAATGAAAACGCACAGCGGAGCAAAAAAGCGCTTCCGAGTAACAGGTTCCGGCGATGTTAAATATAAACATTCCGGGGCGCGCCACATTCTCACCAAAAAAACGACAAAGCGCAAACGCAATTTGCGCCAAACTGGAATTTTGAGAGAAACCGAAGTTTACCACGTTAAACGTATGCTGGTGTTAGCATAAGGAGCCTGTATGTCTAGAGCAAAAACAAGTGTTCCGAGCCGCGCTCGCCGCAAAAAGGTAATCAAAGCAGCAAAGGGTTACTATGGTCGCCGCAAAAGCAATTTGCGTTTAGCCATAGAAGCAACAACTCGCGCTGGCGAATATGCTTACGTACATCGTCGCGATAGAAAGGGTGATTTCCGCTCATTGTGGATCACTCGCCTAAACGCCGCAGTTCGTGAGCATGGCCTTAAATACAGCGAGTTTATCCATTTGCTTTCTGTCGCCAACATAAACCTGAACCGCAAAGTTCTGGCAGACTTGGCAATCACAGATCCAGCAGCATTTGCAAAAGTAGTGGAAGTGGCTAAGAAATGTCGCTCCGCTTCTCAATCTTAGCAACGCTGCTTCTCACCGCATTTCTCTTAACCATATTCAGTGGTTCTGCAGAAATAGCGGCAGTTGAGATAGTTAAAATTCTTCTTAATCCTGCGCCAGAGACTATGGCGGCAGAGTGGCGCATTATTTGGGATTTTCGTTTGCCGCGCGCACTCGCCGCTACGCTGGCTGGTGCCGCGCTTTCGCTGAGCGGGCTTTTGCTGCAAAGCGTTTTCAGGAACCCGCTTGCGGGGCCCTATGTGCTCGGCATTAGTTCTGGTGCTTCACTTGGCATTGCGCTTTTTTTGCTTGCGGGTTTAGGTGTTGGCTCGCTCGGCTTTCTTTCTGCGGCAGCTTTGGGCGCAATGGCGGTGCTTGCCTTTATAGCCCTCTTTTCCAAATTTATTAGAGGCAATGCCGGGCTTTTGGTGCTTGGTTTAATGGCAGGTTATTTTGCCGATGCTGTTGTTTCAATTTTAATGCACGGCACAAATTCAGAGGCTTTGCGAGGCTTTATATCTTGGGGTTTTGGCTCTTTCGGGCGGCTTCGCTGGGAAGAGTTGCCTTATTTTGTTATTTGCGTTTTGCTCGGTTTAATTATTTCCATTTTCTGCATTAAATATTTAAATGCCATAGCTCTTGGCGATGAAGGAGCGAAAAGCTTGGGTATAAATGTTAAGCAAAAACGCCTGCTGTCGCTTTTGGCAGCGGCGGTTTTAGCGGCGGTAGCAACGGCTTTTTGCGGACCTATAGGTTTTATAGGAATGGCAACTCCGCATTTGGCAAGGGGTTTTTTCAATAGCGATAATCAGAGAATTTTAATCCCTGCTTCGCTTTTAATGGGTGCTTTACTTGCTCTTGTAGCAGGGCTTTTATCGCAAGGTTTGTGGGGAATGCGGCCTTTGCCGCTCAACGCCGTTGCGAGTTTAATGGGTGCGCCTGTTGTTATTTGGGTTTTGCTGCCGCGGAAAAACAGAAACTAACTCGCGTGCGGTTCTCGCCGCTGGTTGTTATTATGCGGTATTCGCTGCCAGCTTTGCCGGTTGTATCGGTGAATTCTTTATCTTTGGTGCTGGGGTTTCCGATTGCTTCCCATTTGCTGCCGTTTTTGCGCTCAACTGTGAGCGCAGTTACTTCTGGAGCGATTTTCCAAATAATGCTAACTCCGCTTTCAACTACTGTGGCTTTAACTCCGAGTGCTGGCGGTGGCGGGGCAAAATCAAGAGAGTGCGGTTCTCCGTGAATTGCGCCCGTTATGCCGCCTAGAGGATCTCTCTTGGGCTCTTGCGGAAATTTTGCGGCTCTGTCTTTGCACCACATTATGATTTTATCTAATCTTTCTTCGTTTAATCCAATGCCTTGCTCCATAACAAGAGAATTGTTTTTAACATCTGTTGCAAAGTCATCGTTTACGAGCATTGCAGGACCGCTACCGCAGGCTCCAATGCATTCAACTCTTACTATGGTGAACAAATTATCGCTAGTGGTTTCGCCAGCTTTTATGCCTAGTTTTCTTTCAGCTATGGAAATTATATCTTCTGCGCCTGCAATGTGGCAGCATACATTTTGGCAAAATTGCAAAAGGAAACGCCCTGTTGGAGCGTGTTTATACATTGTGTAAAAAGTAGCAACTCCCCAAGCATGAGCTGGGGAACACTCGCAAACATTCGCTGCCCAGCGAACGGCTTCTTTGGAGAGCCAGCCAAACTCGCTTTGAATAATCCAAAAAACCTCCAGCAAGGCGCTCTGCTTAACCGGGTATTGCTTTAACAGAGCTTCTATTCTAGCCTTCGTTTCTTCTGTGAATTCCGTCATGATGGGGAAGATAGAAAATCTACAATTTTTTGTTTTTCAAAAATTGCATAAAAAAGCCAAAGGCTAAACCTACACCGCCAACCCATGTGAGTTTTTCGACAGAATCCACTACCTCCGGTACGCTTTGGTAAAAGCGGGCGGCGAGCAAGCAACCGCCGATAAACATCACGCAGTACATGTTCCACTTGCGCCAAAAGCCTATATTTTCGGGCCATTTAGGGAATAAACGCATTTGAACCTCCTATAAAAATCCAGCCGAGACCTAACAAAACTAGAAAACTAATTGCAATATTTGCCAAAAAGAAATCTCTGTTCACAAGGTCTAAATCATTTGATCTTCTAAAAATATGCATATATAAAAGAGCAATGAAAATAATGGCAAAGGAAATTTGCCATGACAAGCCTAAATTCCAATAAAAGCCTATAAATACGGCAACTATCAGCATTGCGATATGGCATAATAGAGAAATTTTCATAGCTTTTTGAAGTCCGAATTTCGCTGGAATTGAGTGTAAACCGAGTGTTCTGTCTGCTTCGATATCTTGGCTCGCATAAATTATGTCAAAGCCAGCAATCCAAAACATTAGCATTATTCCAAGCACAGCGGGAAAAAGCGCAAGCTCGCCCCTAACGGCTATCCATGCGCCCAAAGGACTTGCACCTATTGCAAAGCCCAGCATAAAATGCGAAAGCGAGGAAAAACGTTTCCAAAGCGAGTAAGAAAGCAGGAATAAAAAGACAGGTAGCGAGCAATAAAAAGCAAAGGGATTCAAGAGCCAAGAGAAAGCAATAAACGCCAAGCCATTTGCCACTATAAAGAGAATTACGCTGTTTTTTGACAGTTTGCCTGCCGGTAAATGCCTGTTTGCTGTGCGGGGATTAAGTGCATCGAATTTTGCATCGGCAAGCCTGTTAAACGCCATTGCTCCATTTCTTGCGGTAAACATGCAACCTAAAATAAGCAAAAAAACTTTTACAGAAGGTAGTCCATTTGCTGCTGCAAGCATTGAGGCCAGCGCAAAAGGGAGTGCAAAGAGCGTGTGGCTCAGGCGAACTAATTTTCCGTATTCTGTTATTTTTGAGAAGGACATTTCAGATTTTAAACTTCTATATTCTTGGGATAAATATACAAAAATCCCAAGAGTGGTGGTGCGATCAGCGTACCGCAATTTTCCTCATGTATTTTCCTCGTTTTTCGATATATACGCCAGGGGTAGTGGGCTTTTGGGTGCCGAGTGGGGTGCCTTTGAGATTGTAGTAGAGCGGAGGGGATGGACGCGATAAATCGCGCCCGTACGACTGCTGGAGGATGGGCGTGGCTGCTTGGCATGATTCTGTGGCTTGGCCGCCTATTCCTGCGCATTCGTCGCGGTGCACGCCGTTTACGCAGCGGCTGCCTATTAGGCAGGATATGCCGAAGGCGGCGCAACTTTGTTCAGCGGTGCCGTCTATGAAGTCGCAGACCGCTCTGCTTAGCTCGGTGCAGTAGCTTTCGCGGCGGCAGGAGATTCGCTCTGCGGCCGAGCCTTCGAGGTCGGCGGTCTCCATTACGGTGATGTGCCTGATGTTCAGGCTGTAGTTGTCGGCGGAGAAGCCCTCGGGGCTGATGATGGCGGTGGCTTTTTGGGTGGTTTCGGTGCGGCGGGGGAGGAGCATGGGGGAGCGGGCGGCTGCGACTTCATACTCTAGCGATATGCTTGGGGTGCCTTTTAGGGAGTTTTCGGCGTTGTCGCTTTCGCTGGTTTCGGTGTTGGTGGCGAAGCCTTCGTAGGATATTATCTGGTTGAGGATCCGAGTCAGCGCTACGCTGTCGGCGAAGACTTCGGTGGGTACCCATAGGGTGTCGGAGTTGAAGTCGAAGTCGGGGAGATTCGTGCGGAAGTAGGATCTGAGCGGCCTTTTGGTGATTTCGTAATCTGCGGTGTTGTTGAGCAGGGTGTATCTTCTGCGGAGCGTTTCGTCTGTGATTATGGCCATGATTGAATGGGTTCCTGCCGCGCTTTGGGTGCCGGAGATGTGCAGGGATATATCGGTGCTGCCGTCTCTTGCGGTTGCAGTTGGGGATTGGACCATTTTGTTGTACTCAAAGGTGCGCTGGGCGCCCCAGGCGACCTGAAGGTCTTTTGGACCGAGTATTTCAAAGTTTGCGAGGGCTTGGAAGGAGGCGTAGTTTTCGGTTTGGGGAAAGGTTGCCTGCACCGTGTATAAACCGACATTTGCGGGCATGGATTCGCTTGGCCCGTAGGTGCCTCCGTCTGCGCTGCGGTATATGTATGCGACTCCGTTTGTGCCGTTAGTTGCGGAAACGGGGACGGGCGGCGTTATTTTGCAAGAAATGACAGCGGAAGCACTTGCCGAAGCGGTGTGCGAAATTGCAAAAGACAAAGCTCAAATGCAAGTGCTCGGAGCAAAGGGCAGGGCTTATGCAGAGCGATTCTCTTGGGATTCTTGTTTTGAACGGCAGAGAGAGTTTTTTGCTGGCTT
>JAITFT010000046.1 GCA_031281155.1 Candidatus Fibrimonadaceae bacterium | reverse complement strand
GCAGACCGATGACGCTACCTCACGCTCACTCTTCCGCCTACAATCCTGGCAAAGTAATCTGGGCTGTACATTGCTTCCAAAACCACGCCGGGCCACCAAAATTCACCCTCATAGCTTGGGTGAATTTGAACAACGAAAGTTTTTGTTTCACCAGGGTTAAGACCAAAGAACCAATTAACTCTATCGTCTCTTATATCCAAATAATCCGGTGTGGACAAATTCCTGAAACGCGGGTGGTTAGGTATATTCTGCTCATTCATCCTCTCGTTTGAAATCTCAAAACCCGATGGCAAAATGCTGGAAAGAGCCAGATTTTCAACGCGAACCGGCGCAAACGATCTAACAGCAAAGCCAAGCCAAAAAGACTCGCCCTGCCTTATTTCAGATATGGAAATGTCTCGGCCGTCTTTGAATAAAAACCTCTCCATTACAAGCCCCTTGTTAGCGCTTTTCACATTGTCTTGCAAAGGCAAGCCTCTCGTTTGAAGCTCTGTGAAAAGAGTTCCATTCAAAGCGTTAACGGAAATTGCCGTAGAACCAAAAGAGCTTAAATCTATTTGAAGCGGTTGGCTTGCCTTAACCAAAACCTTTCTAGGGTTGCCGTTCACAATCCATTCCGCCTCTACATCGCCGCCCGATAGCTTATCTGAAATAGCGGCAAAAGAGAGTAGCATAAATGCGCTTTCTTGAGTGCTCCACCACCTTTGAGAATTCCATCTCTTGGCAAGTTCCTGGTAAATGCCAAGAGCCTCTGTATGCTTATTCATTCTCGCCAAAACCAAAGCGGCAAGCGCCTGATCTCGCAAGCTCGAACCAAAACTACCGCTATCTTCACGGTAATCGCTCAAGGCACTGCCCTTATGTTCCAAAATTTGATTTGCCGCAGATTCCTTGCCAGCTAAATGATATGCGCCTGCCAGCAAATATCTGGAAACCCAATCCAAATTCCCCAAATGATTTTCCCTCATTAAGTTCATTGCGCCAGCCTGCTCCTCGCCAGCCATGGAAAGCAAAAATAATCTGTATGCCTGGTTGCGAAGATTTCTTGCTCTTTTAGATTCCTCTATTTCCCAATTCTTCCAAGTATCCAAAAGACTTTTAGGAATGGAGTAACCTGCATTTCTTGCCTCAAGCATAAAGTGCCCTGCGAAACTGGTGCTCCAAGGGTCTGCGTAGGCGTTTCTTTGGTTGGGCCAGTAGGAGAAACCTCGGTTCATTGAATAAGAAGCAAGCCTTTTAATGCCCGAATTTATATTATTCGTGATTTCCTGCTTTTGCTTTGAATCTAGGTCTCTGAATTTTTCTATGTAGAGTTGCGGGAACATGCTGGAAATGATTTGTTCCAAACAGCCAAAAGGATAGTTGATTAAATAATCCAAACGCTCGCCAATACGCAAACTTGGCATTGTGCTCAACACCAAAGTTGCTCTGTGCGTGTTGTCTATTCCAAAGGCCTCTATTTGCGCATTCCAGGTTTCGCCAGCCTGAACTTGCCCTTGGGAGATTTCCGTATATAAGGCAGAAGAACTGAGCACCGGCAAATCTATGGTATCTGAAATGCTGTGCCTGCCGCTCGTTGCTTTAACGATTATTTTTGCAGAACCAAGAGTTGGCATAGTTTCAACCTCAAAGCTGCCGTCTTGCTCTCCCTGTTTTTCAAAAGTGAATGTTAAATTATTCGTGCCTTTAATTGCAAGCTCTTTGGAAACCTGCAAAGATACATTTACATTTTTCACATCCTTATCCATTGCGAATACGGAAACCGGAATTTTAAATTTATCGCCGGGCTTTGTAGCTCTTGGCGCAGTTGGCAAAATCATAAGGGGCTTTTTTACCGTGATGGTAGTATCGCTTTTGGTAAAAGCATTAGCAGAAACTCCTATTAACTGCACTCGTACTGAACCAACATATTGCGGCATTCTGAATTTAATTCTTTCGCGCTTTCCTGCCTTGACTTCATTAACCCCGCTGAACATAGCAACCGGTTTAAACCTTTGCACCTTTTGATCGCCTGCCCTGCTGGAAATGTCTTCATCGCCGCCTATGGATAAATAAGCATCCATATCGGGCATTAAAGCGCCTATAATTTCATCAAAGTTATCGGAGCTTTTTACTCCAAGCGCAAGTTTTTGGAAGTAAAATCTCCAAGGGTCTGGAGTTTTGAAATTCGTTAAGTCCAGCAAGCCTTCGTCAACAACAGCAAGAGTAAATGAAGCATCTTCTCTGGAATTATTTTCTACTTCAATTGTAAACTCCTCGCCTGGCTCTACTTCTTTTGGAGCTTTAAGGTTTAAAGAAAGCTTTGTTTTTGCATCTTCAACTCTTATGGGCAAAACTCCGTAGTAGCGCAAAGGTTTTTCGCCTTCAACGCTTTTCATTGGCAAAAACAAGCTAACAACTGCATAAATATTCGGGAGCATATCTTTAGTGGCTATAAAGGAAAATACGTTCTTCCCAGCCTTTGCCTCAACAAAGCGATTCTCCAAAACTTTATTCGCATATTCCAAACTCACAATTGCGCTTCCATTTGCAGGCGCATCAAAAGAAATCACTATGGAATCGCCTATGCCATGGCTTAAATTTTTGCTCATTAAATTAAGATGGCTTGCCTCCGGAATATTGCGCATATTTTCAAAACCGCCCCAATGCGAAGCATAGATAAATTGCGCTGAACTGTGCCCGCCTTCAATATCTTGAACTTCAACAAGTATTTGCCCGTTGTTTTCCGGCACCCATTTAAATTCGCGTGGCGTGGAAGTGCTTTGCATGGTTTCTTCGTGAACAACATAGGTTTGTTTTTGTCTTCTAAAATCCCAACGCTCATAAGAATCGCCTTCCCACCATGAATAGCGAGCGTTTTGATAAACTTTAACGGATAATTTTCTGCCGGCAACCGGCCTTTCGTTTTCATCTAAAGCAACTATGGGAATGCGCAAGGTATCGCCGGTGCGTGCCCCAACCCAGGAATCTCTGGTTTTTAAACCAACAAAAACCGGGTAAGGATAAATAACAGAAGAATGCCAGCTTTCCGTGAACCCGCCACCGCTTTCGTGAACAAGGGCGTGAATGCTTAAACTCAAAGCCTCTGGAATATCTCTGTCTCTAAAATCAATGTTTTTGGAAATTCTTGCTTCGCCATCGCTATTTAACTTCCCTCTGAATAATGATTCTTCGCCGCCTGTTTCAAATCTCTGCATTGGGTTTCTGAATGTGTAATCTGCATAGCGTAAAAAGTTTAAAGACCTGTTTCTCAAGTTAAAATTAATTTCGGCATTTAAGCCGGCCGCTGGCATTCCGAATAAATATTTGCTATTGAAAGTCCCATCTATTCTTATATTGGCTCCGCTGAATTTTTCCGGAAGCTCAAGAGTATTTTTTAAGCGGTTTGGTTTAACGGTTTCAATTTTCAAATAATGCCACCATGTGTTTCCGCCGCTTTTTATTTCGGCAGACCATGAACCCGTTGGCGCATTTAAATCTGTTGGTATATCCAAAGCGAATTGCCCGTGCGCAGAAGTTTTCGCTGTGCCCTCAAAAACAACGGAGCCCATTGGGTTTCTCACAGTCACTGACATTGGTGCAGATGCCAAGGGCTTTTCTATTCCTTCTCTCGCAATGCCCGCAAAGCGAACGGTATCGCCCGGCCTGTGAACGCCTCTTTCTGTGTAGCTAAACAATCTTGTGCCCTGGCTTTGAGTGCGAAGCCCGCCAACATCAAAGCGGCTGGTTTCCCAGTTGCTCTGCGTTAGTTTCAATAAGGCAAGCCCTCTGTTGTTCAAGCCTTTTACAATATATGGTTTTTCATCTTCTTTGGCAGGGAAAAATACATAGCCGTTTGAGTTGGTTCTTTGCCTCGCCAGCACTTCATTTATTCTGCTATACAATTCCAAATTCAAACCGGAAATTGCTTTTGCACTTTCCACATCGCTTGCCCAAACATGAATGCCATCTGCTACGTTCTTTGCTGTTAGCGCAATGGAAGAAGCTATTAAAATTTTTTCAGCATCATCGTTAAATCTGTAGTAATAATAGCTTTCGCATGGGTTATCGTACCAAGAAGTGTTATCGTAAACCAAATCGCCAGCCGAGTAGTCTTGGTCTGTGTTTTTACAAGGTGCAATCAGGTTATTTTGATTGAAATAAAACCTAACTATATATGCTGCCCCGGCTTTTTTTGCGAAATACTTTGAAATATCTACTTCCGTTTTTAGCCACTCGTTTCTTTTTGCGCTTTCAAGTTTTATATCCTCTGAAAAAATACTTTTTGAAACTCGCTCAATATCGTAAATTCGTCTATTATTAGAGGAACGCAAATCGTTATCTTGTAAAAAGAATATTATATTCTGCGGTAAAACTTCCTTTATATCTAATTTTACGCTACCGATATTCATGCTTCTGAATTGCAGTTTCCCTTTATTTTCCAAAGGCAAAAATAATCCATCGCCCAGCAACTTGAAAGCGGGTTCTTCATCGCCAAAAGTAAATTGTTTAATAAAATCCGAGCTCATTTTTGTGCCATAAGCGCTTGGTAGCCCGCTTTTAATTTTAAGTGTATAGGCAGTTCCGGAAGTAAAATTTCCGCTTACTTTCAAAGTTCTATTATTAACCGAGACTTTGTAATTCACGCTTGGCTGCACGCTAACAAAGCCGGTAATATCCATATTCGCTATGGGGTCGGAAAATACTGCTTCCCAGGCTTTTTCGTCTTTTCCTGCTGGTACTTCTCTAGAATTAAGAACAACGAAATTCCCTTTTGCGGGCAACAAAAATTCTGCGCTAAATTCTCTGTTGTTTGCTGTCCAAGATGTAGGCAAAACAATTTCTGCTCTTTGGGCTTTGTCTGTGCGCGGCTTCTCTTCGCTTTCAATTCTTACAAACCTTCCATCGCCGCCAAAAGAAATTTTATAGGAAAGCGTTTTTGAGTCAAATCTCAATCGCAAGTCTTTGTTTAATTTTGTGCTATCCACTCTATCTGCGAACCTTAATTCCAAAGCCAGCTTTGCCACATTTACCTTGCCTGCCACAGGCTCAAAGCCGCCATTGATTTCCAAAATTTCATTTGGAATAATTTTAAATTCAAAGGCATAATCATCAACATCAACAGAGTTTCCAAAAGCTCGCTTTCCATAAAACTTTGCCTTATACGCCTGCCCGCTTTTCAGAGGCTCGCTCGGTACAATTTGCAAAAGCGAAGTACTTAGCCACCTGGCTTTGGCTTTGATACCAGGGTTAAATTCCACAAAATCGGCAGGCAATTCTTGCCCAACCACGCTTTGCAGAACCATGCCTTGTTTAAACTCAAATTCCAGCACGCTTCGCGAGCTTAAATATTCCGCAGGCCTTGCAGTAACAAAATCGCTTAGGGCTATTTTTTTTCCGGCAAGCTCGGTTGCTATTATGTTTCGGTCTGAAGCACTTTCTTTTTGCCCGCAGGCAAAGAGGAGGAGGAACGAGAGGAGAGGGAGGAGTTTTAGCATGGCAGGTAAGGTAGAAAAATTATTTCTTCTTCACCCGCAGCATTTTTTGAATTTTTTTCCGCTGCCGCAAGGACAAGGATCGTTGCGGCCAGCGCTTTGCTCTTTGCGAACAGGTTCCGGCCTGACCATGCGACCTTCGGTTAAATGCCATTCGTTGTTTTTTTTCACAAACTCAGAAACCTCATGATGCTCTCGCGCAACGCCGTCTTGCTTATACTTGGCTATAAATTCAACCAAGCCTTTGGAATCGTCCATATTGCTTTGAACTATTTTTAAGCCGAGCCACTCGGACTGCTGACTCCATTGGCGAGCGCCCTTTTCGTCGAAGTCTTTGCGTTGCTTCTCTTCAAGGCTATCGCGTAGCCAAAGGACTTCGGACTTTGCATAAGCACTGTAACGGGAACGCATAAGCGCTTCCGGGCTGCTTGCCAAGGCCGTTTTTTTGATTATCGGTTCGCAACATTCCTTGTAAGTTTTTTCGGAACCGCACGGGCAAACCTCTGTTGTTTCTGCTGTTTCTATTGTCATAGTATTTTCCTCAAAAGCCAAATTTCTTCTTTGCCTGCTCTTTCTCTAACGCTTTTTTTAGGCACAATTTTCTCTTCTATTTTAATTAACCCGTCGAACCTCGCTACTAGCTCGCTTTCAGTTACGCTATTCAATAGCGACTCGCTGTTTTTATTGCAAAGCGGATAAAAAAAGCCAATGATAAGACCATCGTCTTTTAACATTCTAAGCCACACTTCTATGTATTCATCGCGGCGACCAAGGTGAACGCAATTAAAAGCGCAGTGGTCATAGATTATGTCAAATTTTTTTCCTGCTCTTTTTTCATCGTGCGAGCTTAATGAAAAAAGATCCAAGTTCAGCACAGTTAAATTATCATTTTTATTAGACAATATTTCCAAAGCATCTACCGCCGATGGGCAAAAATCAACGGCTAAAACATTGTGTCCTCGCTTTGCCCAAGCTTCGGCATCAAAACCCCTGCCAGCAGCGGGAACAAGAACATCACCGCTTTTTGGGCAAAGCGGCGATTCAAAAAACTCAAGCAAGGCAGGAGTAGCTTTGCCAAGATTCCACGCATCTTCTCTGTATAAGCTTTCCCAATACTGAGGAAGACTTGGCGTTAAAAGCACGTTGTTCATATTGCTACCTTATTTGAAGAAGTACTCGCCAATTGACCGCAAGCGGCTAAGATATCGCGCCCTCTTGGATTTCTTATATTTATTTGCACATTCTCCGCACGCACAATTCTCAAAAATTCATCAACCTCTTGCTCTGAAGGAGCTTCTAATTCGGAGTTTTCGTTGCCGTTTAAAACAATGGCGTTTATTTTGCATCTTCTTGGCTTTACTATGCGAATTAAATTTTTCGCTGCCGCTGGAGTGCAGGTTTTATTTTTTATTAAAATATATTCAAAAGTAACCCATTCGCCGCTTAGCTCTAAATAATTATCCACGGCTTTTAGAAGCTCGCTTAAATTCCAGGTTTTATTAATAGGCATAAGGCTTTCTCTGGTTTCGTTGTCGGCGGCAACAAGGCTAACGGCGAGCTGGCACGGAGTGCTTCTTTCCAGCAGCTCTGCAATTTTCGGCGCAAAGCCGCTGGTGCTGATTGTTAAGCGACCTTTGCCCATTGAGAAAGCTTTTTGATCGTGCAGGCAAACGCAGGCTCTGTGAACGGCATCTAGGTTTGCAAGCGGTTCGCCCATTCCCATAAAAATCACGTTGGTAACTGTTCTGTCTTGCGCTTCGCGCAAAAAATATTTGTGCACATTTATTATTTGCTCCAAAATTTCACCTGCTTCGAGAGAGCGGTTAAGCCCCATGCGCCCAGTGCGGCAAAAAGCGCAGCCCATTGCACAGCCCGATTGCGTTGATACGCAAACAGAGGCTCTGGTTTCGGTTGGAATCATTACGGTTTCAACAGGCATGCCATCGCTCGTTTTATAAAGCCATTTTATGGTGCCATCTGAAGACTCCATTTTCGTTTCTTCGCTCAACGACTTTAAGCGAAACTTCGATTCCAGCAATTCGCAAAGCTCTGCGGGAACGTTCAAGCCTTCGTAGCTCTGCATCATCTGTTTGAAAATCCACACACGAATTTGATCTGCCCTATATGGCTTGTGGCCATTGCCGGAGAGAAATTCTCGCAATTCGTTATGCGAAAGGGATTTTATATCATTGAAAAGCATGGAATTAAGAATATAGTAAACGCGAAAGTCCTGTTATTCAAAATAACATACAAAATTGTAAAAAACAACGTTTTTGTTCAGTGCGCTTATGCAATATGTGTATGTTCACAATTTTTGCATTTCATGCGTGAAAAGAGAATTTTTCTATATTGCCTTGCTAAGATACCTTAAAAAATAGGAGAACGTTATGGCTTTAATCAATTGCCAAGAGTGCAATACAGAAGTTTCCACTGTTGTCCCATAAAAAAACAAATTCTTTAAAAACACATTCAAATAGCTTTTAATTGCCTTTTTTTCGGTAAAATCAAAAAGCGAGCCCCCCTCTTTGGATTTTATGTTTTTATTC
>JAITFT010000219.1 GCA_031281155.1 Candidatus Fibrimonadaceae bacterium | reverse complement strand
TTGAAAATCCTGAGCGCAATTTCTATATCATCGCTGATTTGGGCTTCCATGAAATACGTGTCTTTATTCTCCCCGTCAAACAAGGTTATCACTATATCCGAAACTATCTTTTCCAGCTTTCCTGATTTCGGGTGCTCTTTCACGAATTCGGTTGGCTCAATTTTTACGGCTGTTGCATGCAGCGGGTAGCTTTTTTTGTAAATTCCGTTTATCAAATGCACGATTGCGGATGGGCTTGCATCCTTTATTATGCTCTTAAACATCAAGTCAAATAGTTGCGCGGTTCTTCGTGCCATATGGTATATAAACACAAAAAGCGTGCCAATCAAAAACGGTGAATTTGAAGCGGAATCGAGGTTTTCGAGTGTCCAAAAAAGTGTCTAAACACTGTCTAGACACTTTTTTGGACAGTTTCTCTTGGCAATGCGTTTATTGTTTTCAGAGGTGGTCATTTGTTTTTCTACTTTACCCTCAGTGCCTCAAAAATACTTCAACATAGCTGGTCCCTGCCACTCAAGTGAGCATTATATGCTGAACCCTTTGCGTAATATAGGCAAAGAACTGATAAGTTTAATAGAACGAAAGGGCTACTTTGTCATTCACGCTGCGAGGCAAAGCGGAAAAACAACCCTCTTATGGGAACTTGTAGATAAAATAAACGCAGAGGGCAAATATTATGCTTTATATTGTTCACTAGAAAAGATACAAGGAATTGTGGAAGCAAAAGAAGCAATGCCTGAGATAATAGACGTTTTAAAAATTGCCTTTTATAACTCAAGCATTCCAAAAGGAGAGTTGTTTGCAAAAGGGCCTAGCGATATAGGCTTCGCTTCTTTGTTGCAATTTGAACTTTCAAAAATAAGTAAAGCTTTAGACAAACCGTTAATTATTTTCTTTGATGAAGCCGATTGCCTTAGCAACGGGACCTTGATTTCATTTTTGAGACAGTTGCGAGACGGTTTTGTGTCTAGGGCAAGGGTGCCATTTGTACATTCTATTGCTCTTGTAGGCATGCGCAATATCAGGGATTACAAAGCTCACATAAGAGACGATTCTGTTACATTAGGCAGCGCAAGCCCTTTTAACATTGTGACCGAAGTCATGACCCTGAAAAATTTCACAAAAGACGAAGTAGCGGAACTTTACAATCAGCATACCGTAAAGAAAAGCCAAATATTTGATCCGGTGGCGGTGGATTATATTTTTGAACAAACACAGGGGCAACCTTGACTTGTGAATGCGATAGCGAGAGAAAAAAAAGAAAAAATATGCAAATTTGATTACTCCATAGCAGTAACTCAAGATATGGCAAAGCAAGCTATCTATAATATAGTTTTGGCAAGAGGAACGCATTTTGACAGTTTAATGGAGCGATTGAAAGAGGAGCGTATTCGCAAAATCATACAGCCTTTGATTTTAGGCGAGGAATTTGCGGTAGACAAATTATCGGATGATTATCTTTACGCTAGAGATTTGGGGATAATTAGAGACTGCGGCGACCAAACAGAGCCTGCTAACCCTATTTATGCTGAATTGATAGTGAGAACCCTTAATTGGAATGTTCAAGATGCCTTAAAAGCCAAATACAAAGATTATGATATTCCGCATTACTTGAAAGGCGGAAAAATAAATATTAATGCCTTGTTGAAAGATTTCCAAGCTTTTTGGCGCGAGAACAGCGAGATATGGATACAACGTTATAAAGAGAATTTATACCAATACGATGAAGCCGCCCCTCATTTGGTTATCCAGGCTTTTTTACAACGCGTGATAAACGGTGGTGGTCATATTAGCCGTGAAATGGCTTTGGGCACAAACCGTGCTGATATTTGCGTTGAGTGGGAGGACCAAAAATATCCGATTGAGCTTAAGCTTTACAAAAGCGGCAGAACAGCAAGCAATTCCACGGAGCAGATTTTGAAATACATGGAAAGGGTGGGTTCAAAAGAAGGCTGGATGGTGATTTTTGACCGTACTCCAAAAAAAAGCTGGAGCAAAAAGCTTTACGTTAAAGAGATTAAGCAAGCGGGAAAGAAGATAACGATTTTTGGATGTTGAAGACAGTTCTCCGGAAACTCGCCAGCTCGTTTCCTAGGTTCAGACATTTTTCTACCTTATCCTTGTGACTTATTTCTTTTGGACTTATTTGGCTCGGGCATTTGGGCTTTTGCTCTTGGTTCCGTCGCTCTTTCCTGCTGCTTTTTTAAGGCTGTTTCCAGGGCTTGAAGATCGCAGAGTGGCTTGGGTTTTGTTTGGAGTGGGGATTTCCATTTATATCATCGCTTCGATAGTTTTTCACATATTTAAGCAGAGGGAACGAAGGCTTAAAAGAGCGGAAATGGAGGAGCTGAAATGAGCGAGTGTGCAATTTTAATAAAAGATCTGCACAAAACTTATAGAACAGGCTTTTGGCTGGCTAAAAAAAAGAGCCTTTTTGGAATATCACTCGAAGTGAAAAAAGGCGAAATTTTTGGCTTTATTGGGCCAAACGGGGCCGGCAAGAGCACGGCAATAAAAGTGCTGGCCGGGCTTTTGCGCAAAGATAGCGGGGAAGTTTTGCTTTTGGGCAAGGAACCGAGCAAAGCAGAAAGCAGAATTAATTTGGGTTACCTGCCCGAGCAGCCTTATTTTTACGACTCCCTTAGCGGCTATGAGCTTTTGAAATTTTATGGCGGGTTAAGCGGCTTAAAGGACTCTCTTTTAGAGGAACGAATAAGCTGGGCATTGAAGCTCGTGAATGCAGATGCCGATTGGATTTACCGCCGCTTGAGAACTTACTCCAAGGGCATGCAGCAGAGGGTTGGTTTGGCGCAGGCAATTTTGCATAAACCGGAACTTTTAATTTTAGATGAGCCTATGAGCGGTCTTGATCCTCTTGGTCGGCGAGATGTGCGCGAGGCAATTTTAGCGCTTAACAAGGAAGGTTCAACAATTTTTTATTCAAGCCACGTTTTATCCGATGTCGAGGCTATTAGCCATAGAGTTGCGATGATTATAGACGGAAAAATTTCACACACAGGTACCGTTGAAGAAATAACCAAAGAGACAGGCAGAAACAGTTTGGAAGATGTTTTAGCAAAGGAGGTTTCCCGTGCTGTTCCTTAGAGAAATTTATTTGATAGCCACAAATTCTTTTAGAGAAGCGATTCGCGATAAAATTCTTTATGTGGTTTTGATAGCAGCCGTTGGGCTTGCGGCTTTTAGCGTAATGCTTGGCGAGTGGTCTGTTTTCGATAGAGAATTTGTTGTTAAAAGCATTACCGTTTCCATAATTTCCATTTCCGGGCTTTTCATAGCTTTGTTTGCTGGTGTTGGGCAGGTTCAAAAGGAAATACAAAAGAAAACAATTCACACGCTTTTGGCGAAGCCTGTTTCAAGAGCTGCGTTTTTGGTAGGCAAATACATAGGTTTGCTTGCGATTATAGCTGTGCATGTGACTTTGCTTTCGTTAACGCTTTTCTTTGTTTTGTGGACTATTGATGGCACAATAAGCGTGCCTTTGGTTCAAGCTTGTTATCTTGTTTTTTGGGAGCTTGCTATTGTTCTTGCTTTTGCTGTTTTGTTTTCAACATATTCCTCTGCTTTAATAAGCTCTGTTTTTTCCTTTGGAATTTACGTGATAGGGCATTTGGGCGATCAAATTTTGAAAGAGGTTTATTTTGTTTATCGCATGAGCGAAGAGGGCAGTTTTTTGCATGAGAATGGGCAGTTGGTTTATAATATTGCAAAAGCAATACATTATACTTTGCCGAATTTATTTAAATTTAATGCATCTATGCAGGCAGCGCATTCCATGACTTTGGAATCTGCTTATTTGTTTTGGAACAGCCTTTACGCTTTCGGCTATTCAGGTCTCGTGCTTTGTTTAGCGGCGTTGTTGTTTAGAAATAAGGATTTTGTGTAGAAAAATTCTTTTATATCGGGGACTTCGCTTTCCAAGCCGTCTTTTAAGGGAGAATCTAAGAGTACTTCGCCTGTTTTTAGGAATAGGATTTTATCGCAGATTGTTTTTATGGAATCCAGTTCGTGGGTTACTATCAGGATTGAAAGCTTAAAAGTTTCTCTTAGGAACAGCAGGAGTTCGTCTAGAGAGCGGCTGGTGACTGGGTCTAAGCCTGCGCTTGGTTCATCGCAGAAGAGGAGTTCGGGATCTAGAGCGATGGCGCGCGCCAGAGCGGCGCGCTTTTTCATGCCGCCGCTGAGCTCGCTTGGCAATTTGTCTATGGCGTGAAGCATATTCACCTTTTCCAGGCGGCTCGCTACCATGTCTTTAATTTCGGATTCCGGTGTTTCTGGGCGGTGCAGGCGAATGGGCAGGGCTACATTTTGAAAAACGGTTAGCGAGCTTAGAAGCGCACCGTTTTGGAATAAAACGCCTGTGCGCTTTTGCACTGAAAGCGGAATTTGCTCCTTGCCCGCTTTTATTTTTGTGCCGAGAATTTCAATTTCACCCTCAAAAGCTCTTTCCAGGCCTAAAATATTATTCAAAAGCGTGGATTTTCCGCAACCCGAGGTACCTAAGACAGCCCGAATTTCTCCCTGTTCCATTGAAAAGGAAATATCTTGCAGGACTATTTTTTTGCCATAACCTGCTTTTAGGTGAGAAACGGAGAGAATGGACACGGGGGGTAAGATAGAATTTTCTATATTAGAGCAAACTAATGAAAGACAACTGTAAAAAAATCCGCCAACTGTTGAGCGAAAGCGACGTTCAAGCCGCTCTTGCAGGCATGGCGGAAAAAATAGCTTCGTGGGCTAAATCAGAGAAAGCCATCCTTATGGGCATGGCAAGCCGCGGCATACCTATAGCGCAAAATATAGCGCAAATACTTAAAAGCAAATATAATTTATCTGTTCCCGTTGGGAGCATAGATACCTCCTACTATCGCGATGACTTTCACTACCGCAAACGCGTAAATAATCCTCCGTTGAAAATTTCCGAAATGCCAGCAGATGTAGAAGGAAAAACTGTAGTTTTAATAGACGATGTTCTCTATACAGGCCGCTCTGTGAGAGCCGCTCTGCAGGCAATTTTAGATTTGGGCAGGCCATCTGCTGTTAAGCTCTGCGTGCTTGTTGATAGGGGTTGCAGAGAATTGCCAATTGCTCCCGATTGCACAGGGCTTTCAATAGAAACCGTGGCAAGGCAAGAGGTGAGAGTTTGTTTGAGCCCCTACGATAATGAAACTGTAGTGTGGCTTGTTGAAATAGAAGAGGAGGTTGCGTGAGTTCCTTGGAGATCAAGCACTTATTAGGTTTGCAGGGAGTTAGCGCAAATGACATTCGTATTATTTTAGACAACGCCGCCGAATTCAGGCGCGTTTTAGACCGAAAAATCAAAACCCTGCCCACGCTTCGCGGCGTTACTGTTGTGAATCTGTTTTTTGAAAGCTCAACTCGCACTCGCATAAGTTTTGAGTTGGCAGAAAAAAGGCTTTCGGCCGATATTGTGAATTTTGCTACTTCTGGTTCCAGCGTTCAAAAAGGTGAAACACTTTTAGATACTTTAAAAAACATAGAAGCTATGAAAATAGACGTGGTGGTGGTGAGGCACAAAGGCACAGGCGTTCCTCAATTTCTGGCAGCTCACTCCAATGCGGTTATTGTAAATGCGGGCGATGGCGCACACGAGCATCCCACGCAAGCTTTGCTGGATATTTTCACTATAGAAGATAACATTGGCAATCTTAAAGGCAAAACGGTTACCATAGTTGGCGATATTAAGCACAGCAGAGTGGCTCGTTCAAATGCTTGGGGTTTAAGTTCTTTGGGTGCAAAGGTGAGATTTTGCGCACCTCCAACGCTTATGCCTCGCAACATGAATATGCTTCCGGTTGAGGTGTTCGGCGATGTTCGCAAAGCAGTTGACGGAGCAGATGCGGTTATTGCGCTTCGTTTGCAAAAAGAGCGAATGGACGATTCTCTTTTGCCCAGCATAAGGGAGTACCGCAATTTTTACGGCATAACAAGGCAAACTTTGGAAAAGGCTAAAAGCAATATTTTGGTTATGCATCCAGGCCCAATAAATCGGGGCGTAGAGTTAGATTCAGATATTGCAGATGGCGAAAATTCCGTAATTTTAGATCAGGTTACAAATGGCGTTGCCATAAGAATGTCTGTTTTGTTTTTGCTTTGCGGCGGCAGAGCAGGAGCTTAACCAAAAAAATCTTTTATTCTGTCGAATAAACCCTTTTCTCTTTTTTCGTCTCTGTCTGAGCCGAGCTGGCTTAGTTCTTCGTAAAGACTTTTTTCTTTTGAAGACAAGCTTTCTGGAATATGGGCTTGGATTTCTACGAAAAGGTCGCCTTTGTAATCGGAGTTATAGCCGGGCAAGCCCTGGCCGCGAACCCTGAGCTGCGTTCCTGGCTGGAGGCCTGCGGAGATTTTTACCTTTACCTCGCCATATAGGGTTGGGACTCTTTGCTCGCCACCCAAAGCGAGGCGATAAACAGGAACCAAGACTTTGCAAAAAAGATTTTGACCATCGCGTACGAAAAAATCATCGTTCTTTTCTTCTATATGAACAATTAGCGAGCCTGTAGGACCGCCCTGCGTGCTCGCATTGCCTTCGCCACGCAACTTAAGGTAATTGCCGCCTGCAACTCCTGCGGGGATTTTAACCTCAATGGTATCTTCTGTTCTAACGCGCTTTTGCCCTAAACAAACTTTGCATTTATTGCTAATTGTTTCGCCTGTGCCGCTGCAATCAGGGCAGGTTGTTACATTTACCATCTCGCCGAAAATGCTCTGCATTCTACGGCGAACCTGCCCTTTGCCGGAACACGTGGCACAGGTTTTCATGCCGGTGCCGCCTTTGCCATTGCAATCGGGGCAAGCTTTCAATCGTTTTATGCGAACTTTTTTTACGGTGCCTTCGGCAATTTCTTTCAATGTCAAGGCAATGCCCATTTGCAAATCTTCGCCTGGGGCAGGCCCCCTGCTACGGCCACGGCCGCCAAAACTTCCAAAACCGCTTTCTGCAAAAATATCGCCAAAATGCGTAAAAATATCTTCAAAAGAGAATCCGCCGCCGCTAAATCCACCGCTGAACCCGCCTCTGCTAAGACCCTCGTGACCAAAGCGGTCGTATTGCGCTTTCTTTTGATCATCGGAAAGCACATCGTAAGCCTCGGCGGCTTCTTTGAACTTGTTTTCGGCCTCTTTATCGCCAGGATTTTTATCTGGATGGTATCTTATAGCAAGCTTTTTATAAGCCCGCTTAATTTCATCAGCAGAAGCGCCCTTTGAAACGCCAAGGATTTCGTAGTAGTCACTTT
This sequence comes from Candidatus Fibrimonadaceae bacterium, assembly GCA_031281155.1. GTDB lineage: Bacteria > Fibrobacterota > Fibrobacteria > Fibrobacterales > Fibrobacteraceae > Fibrimonas. The sequence goes on along the minus strand of JAITFT010000219.1, from coordinate 8,859 downwards.
TTTTTGACATGCTTACTTCTTCTCATCCACCACTTCAAAATCTGCGTCCATGGGGCCGTCTTTTTTGTCGCTTTGGTTTTTGCAGCAATCATCGCCTTTTTCGCAAGAAGAGCCGTCGCAGCTTTCACCGTGCTGGCCTGCAGCTTCGGCTGTGCCGCCAGCAGCTTGAGCCGCTTGAAGAATTTGGCCAACAACGCTTTGAACTTTGTCTATTGCGCTTTGAATTTCTTCCTTGCTCTCTGCTTTTTCCGCAACAGCTTTTAAGTCTGCTACTACGGTATCTGCTTGAGATACTAAATCGGCAGGCAGTTTGCCTTCGTTTTCCTTTAAGGTTTTTTCAACCTGATAAACAATTTGCTCCGCCTGGTTTTTAGCATCTACCAATTCGCGGGCTTTTTTGTCACTATCGGCGTTGGCTTCGGCATCTTTTACCATTTTGTTGATTTCTTCATCGCTTAAGCCAGAAGAAGTTTGGATTTTTATGCTTTGCTCTTTGCCTGTTTCCTTATCTTTTGCACTAACGCTCACAATGCCGTTTGCGTCTATGTCGAAGGAAACTTCGATTTGCGGCATGCCACGCGGTTTGGGCGGGATTCCGGTTAGGTCAAAGCGGCCGAGTGTGCGGTTATCTCTTGCAAATTCTCTTTCGCCCTGCATAACGTGAATTGAAACTGCCGGCTGATTATCGTCTGCTGTGCTGAACACCTGGCTTTTGCGAATTGGGATTGTGGTGTTGCGATCTATGAGTTTGGTCATAACGCCACCCAAGGTTTCTATGCCAAGCGAAAGCGGGGTTACATCTAAAAGCACCACGTCTTTCAAAGAGCTGTCGCCTGCCAAAACGCCGCCTTGAATTGCTGCGCCAATGGCAACGACTTCGTCTGGGTTAACGCCTTTGTGGGGTTCCTTTCCGAATAGATTTTTAACGGCTTCTTGAACGGCAGGAATGCGGATTGAGCCGCCAACCAAAATAACCTCGTTAATATCGGAGGGTTTTAGCTTTGAATCTGCCAAAGCCTTGCGAACAGGTTCAAGAGTTTTTTCTACCAAATGCGCAGTCAGCTGTTCGAATTTTGCGCGAGTTAGCGTTAAATCCAAATGCTTTGGACCAGTTGAATCTGCAGTTATAAACGGCAAATTTATGCTTGTGCTTGCGGAGGCAGAAAGATCGATTTTCGCCTTTTCTGCTGCATCTTTTAAACGTTGCAAAGCCGCATTGTCTTTTTTAAGGTCTATGCCTGGGTTATCTTTGCGGAATTCATCGCTAACCCAGTCTATGACTACTTCATCGAAATTATCGCCGCCTAGCATTGTATCGCCGCTGGTGGCAAGTACTTCAAAGGAGCTTTCGAAAATTTCTAGAATAGAAATATCGAAAGTTCCGCCGCCTAAATCGTAAACGGCTATTTTCTCGTTCTTTTTTGTGTCTAGACCATAAGCGAGAGCGGCAGCGGTTGGTTCGTTTACTATGCGCAAAACCTCCAAACCAGCAATGCGGCCTGCATCTTTTGTGGCTTGCCTTTGAGCATCGTTGAAATATGCAGGAACGGTAATAACCGCTTGGCTAATCTCTTGCCCAAGATAGTCTTCTGCTACCTTTTTCATTGCTTGCAAAACTATTGCAGATATTTCTGGCGGAGCGTATTCCTTGCCGTCTATATCGACTCGCACTAAATCTGTGCTTTTGCCAACCAGGCGATATGGCATGTGCTTTTCGGCTTCGGAGCATTCCTCCACTCTGCGACCCATAAACCTTTTTATTGAGTAGATGGTTTTTTCAGGATTTGATATTGCCTGCCTTTTTGCTACCTGGCCAACCAAACGCTCGCCGCTTTTTTTATCAAAAGCGATTATTGAGGGAGTTGTTCTGAACCCTTCGGCATTGGCTATAACAACCGGTTTGCCGCCTTCCATAACAGAAACACAACTGTTGGTTGTGCCTAAGTCTATTCCTATGATTTTTCCCATGGTTTCTCCTGTTAAGTTTTTAACCTTTACCGCTTGAAACGATTACTTTCGCCGTTTTAAGCAGTTTATTTTTAATTTTATACCCTTTTTGGAATACCTGAACGACATTGCCTTCTGGAATGCTTTCAGATGCCTGGTTCATAATTGCCTCGTGCAGGTTCGGGTCGAATGACTCCCCTGCCGGATTTATGGTTTCCAGCCCAAATTCCGTTAAAATCCCGTTGAACTGCTCTTGAATCAGCTTTATGCCCTTTTCAAAAGCCGCCCAATCGCCGCCTCTATTTTCTTCTGCAAAGGCACGCTCAAAATTGTCTTTGACCTCTGAAAGCTTCAACAATAGCTTGCCATTCGCAGTATTTATGATTTCTAGCTGCTCCCTTGCAGAGCGTGTGCGGTAATTCTCAAATTCTGCAAAAAGCCGTAAGTATTTATCTTGCGCAACGCGCTCCTTTTCTTGTGCTTCGACAAGGGGATCTTGCGCCATTTCTTCTATGAGCCTATCGACCTCTTCTGAAATTTCTTTTTTATCCAAAACTTCTTCCATGCCCAAAGTATGGCAAAAGTTGTGCCGTAGGCAAAAACAGCGATTTTGAGCAAAAAACGATACTTATTAACTGACTTTGTTTCAAAATGAAACATAAGCTAGGCACTTTTGCGTTCAAAATGAAACCACCATTTTTCTGTATTGGCTGGATAAGGCGCACCCCTTGAATTTTTTGCAAAAATTTTCTATATTTACAGTATATTCTTAAAAGGAGGCCAAAATGGCACTGAAAAAAGAAACGAAGCCTGTTAAAGCCGCTAAGGCTGTAGTTAAAACAGCCGCGAAAGCAGTTAAAACAGTCAAAAAAGTCGTTAAAGAGGCTGTTCCCAAAAAAGCAGTTGCAGCAGTAAAAGGCAAAGCTGTAACCGAAGCGGAATTCAACGTGTTTTCCCCAGCATCTGGTGCCGTTGCCGTTGCCGGTGATTTCAACAGCTGGAAACCAGTTGCTCTGAAAAAGAACAAAGAAGGAAACTGGAGCGGCAAAATTAAACTCAGCAAAGGCACCCATCAATACAAAATTGTTTTTGATAACCAATACTGGGAAACCGACAAAGCCAATCCCGAACGTATCCCCGATGGTCACGGCGGCGAAAACAGCATAAGGCGAGTCTGAACAACGAATGCAGAACTATAATGTCTCTTTTGGCAACAAAGAGATTATCTTTGTTGTTGAGCAATTTGGTTCACCGCTTTGGTTTTACGATTTTGAAGTTATAAAAAAGCGTATTGGGGATTTGCGTTCTTTTGACATAGTGCGCTATGCTCAAAAGGCCGCTCCAAACGTAAACCTCTTGTCGCGAATGAGGCATTTGGGTCTTGCTGTAGATGCCGTTAGCGCAGGCGAAATAGTGCGTGCGTTAAAGGCGGGTTTTGCTCCAAGCCAAATAAAATACACTGCAGATATTTTCGATAAGGAGGCCTTAGTTCTCGTAAAAGAGCATTCAATCCCTGTTAATATAGGTAGCTCAGATATGCTTGCGCAACTGCACGAGGCTGGCATTGAGGTTCCGTTAACTATTCGGGTTAATCCGGGCTTTGGGCACGGGCATTCCCAAAAGGTTAATACAGGCGGCGAGTTTTCCAAGCACGGCGTTTGGCACGGCGAGCTTGAGGTGCTGGCACAAAATGCAGAGCGGCTTGGCTTTACAATTGAATGCCTGCATACCCACATAGGCTCAGGCTCCGATTTCGCCCATCTATCGCGGGTTGTTTCCGCTATGGAAGGCTTGGTTCCTGCAGCTTGCAAAAATTTGAATACCATAAGCGTTGGCGGCGGCTTGCCCGTTTCCTATAAAAGAGGCAAGCAAAACAACATGAATTTGGGCAAGTACTACGATATGTGGGATAATGCCCGCAAAAGAATAAGCGAAAGCATTGGGCATAATATTCAGCTGGAAGTAGAGCCTGGTCGTTATTTAGTAGCAGAGAGCTGTGTTTTGGCAGCAGAAATTCGCGCTGTTAAAAAAATGGGCAAGAATTTATTTTACCTAGTCGATGCCGGTTTTACAGATTTAATTCGCCCCGCATTTTACGGGGCTTATCACCATATTTCAATTATTTCAAGAACCAACAAAGAGCTTGGCAAAGAAGTAGATGCAATAGTCGCAGGTCCTCTATGCGAAAGCGGCGATGTTTTTACGCAAGAAGAAGGCGGCACTGTAGTTAGCCGCAAACTACCGCTTGCGCAAGTCGGCGATTTGCTGGTAATTCACGATGCAGGTGCCTACGGCTCTACCATGAGCAGCAACTACAATTCAAGGTTGCTTGCCCCGGAAATTCTGTGGGAGAATGAAACATTTATTCCAATAAGAAAACGCCAGACTTTTGAGCAAATGTTGGAGAATGAGCTTGCTTTTTGCTAATGTCATTTGGATGAGGCGTGACCAAACTCACCGCTTCCACGGGAAGTTATGCAGTCTTCTGCTGTTGTTTCCTTCTTGGTAAATGGGAACGTCGTAGTCGAATACGTAGAAGGGGGTGTTTAGTCTGTGGCGCAAGTTTGGGGCAAGGCGAACTGTTGCTCCGCTGACTTGCTTTGAAAGCGAAAAATCGTATTGCAGGCTGAGCTCTCCAAAAACGCTTTTTCTTTCAAAATCATAGCCACTGCCGATTTGCAAATATTTTTTTTCCTTGCCTTGCCTAAAATTCAACTGAGCAGCAAGATTTTCCCCTAAAAACAAACCGCCCTCGGCAAATAACGAACTATTGGAAAGAATGCCATAGAACTGCGGATGCAAAGGAACTTGCCCAACAGCATTTATGCCTTTTTGCTCACCAACAGTATAACCCCAAATTAAAGCCACTGGATTAAAATTATAGCGGATTTTTTTTGTTAATTGGCTTTGAAACCCGAATATGCCGGAGTTAAGCATTCCAGCCGCTGCCCATGCTGGAGAAACGTCAGAGCTCCACAATAGATAGCAACGGTCAAATATGTCTCTTCGAACTAAACTATCTTGAATTCTTGTTTTTGTTTTTGCTGAAGGAGAAATTCCGCCAACCATGTAAAAATCAAAGGGAGCTACAAGCACAGCGTCCATATCAAAAACAAATCTGAGCTGGTAAATATCTCTTACAAAAGTAACCGAATGATCAAGGGCCGGATTTATGTCTATGTATATTAGAGGTTCCTTTTCGGTTTGAATTATCGGTGCTTTTGCTTGAATTGCGAAAAAAGCGGAAAAATCTTTTTCTTCTTTGTGTTCCGGGGAACGCCAGGAAGCACCAGTGCTTGCTTCAAGGTAAGAAGGTAAATCAAAAGCAGCCAAAGGTTTTAAGGTAAAAGTAGCAGCGGCACCATAGCGGTTTTTATACAAAAAATTTTCCACGCTAAGCGAAGCGTAGCCTAAATCTATTTCGCCTGCAATGGAACCAACTGGAGAATGCAAATCGATATCGTAAATTCCCGCAATCGTTAAACCATAAACGGTTTCATCGCTTATGCCTTGCAGCATTCCGGTGAAATACCATCGCTTCCCGGAAAAGCCCAAAGCGGCGTTTTGGCCGAGGCTATCAAAAAACGGGAGAATTATTTTCATTGCTGGAATAGGGTCTTTATTAATTCCAACACCCAACTCCAAAAAAGACAAAGGCCGCATGGCAACAGAATGCGAAACGTTGTCGCCGCCCACCAAACCAAAGCGAACAGCATACCCAAACTCCCCTTGATTTAGGGAATTTGGTGTTGGCGTATAGGAATAACCGCCATAACCACCAGGCGTTATTGATGCGAAAACAGAAATGCTGAGTAATAATATAAACTTCCCAACTTTCAACTTTCAATTCTCCATTCTTAATTTTAATCCAAAAGGTGCACCAAAAGTCCGTCTCTTAGCTTTGGTTCGAACCATGTGCTTTTCGGAGGCATTATTTCATTTGCATCTGCTATATCCATGAGTTCGTCTAGAGAGGTTGGGAACATGGCGAAGGCGGCTGCGCATTCACCGGAGTCCACTCTGGCTTGCAGTTCGCCAAGCCCTCTTATTCCGCCCACAAAATCTATGCGTTTTGAGGTGCGAGGGTCGTCTATGCCGAGCATTGGCTTGAGAACCAGGTTTTGCAATAAGGAGACATCGAGGTTATCGATGGCTTTCTTTCTTTGGTAAAATTTTTCATAAAAATCGCAACTATACCACGAGCCGCTTAGGTAAAGGCAGAATTGCTTTGCTTTTTCCGGAGCGGCAATGCCTGGCAGTTTTTTTATTTCGCAAATTTCTGAAAGGGCATTTAAAAAATCTTCTTCGTTTTTTCCGTTCAAGTCTTTGACAACTCTGTTGTAATCTAAAATATGCAGTTGGGAAGACGGGAAAAGTATAGCCAAAAAGCGGCTGTATTCTTCGCTTCCTTTGTGTTCCGGGTTCATTTTTGCCCGTTCTTCGGCGGCTCTTGCGCCCGCTGCGCTTCTGTGGTGCCCATCTGCTATGTAAACGCAGGGCAGCGAGGCGAATGATATGCGAAGCCTTTCGATGGTGTGTTCATCGTTTACAACCCAAACCGTGTGGCTTATGCCGTCTTCTGCTACAAAGTCGTAAACAGGGGCTGTTTGAATAACGGGTTTTAGCAATGCGAACTGCCCTTTGTCTCTGTAGGTGAGAAACACCGGCCCTGTTTGCGCACCTGTGGTTAAAACGTGATTTAAGCGGTCTTCTTCTTTGTCTGCTCTTGTTAATTCGTGCTTTTTAATTGTGCCTTTAAAATAGTCTTCTGCTCTAACGCAGGCCACAAGCCCGTATTGTTCTCTGCCATTCATGGTTTGGCGATAAACATAAAAGCAAGACTCTTTTTCTTGGAAAACAATTCCTTCCCTTTCCATTTTTTTTAGGTTTAGTTTTGCGTGTTCATAAACTGCTTGGCTATGAGGCTCGGCACTTGGCAACTCAATTTCAGCACGGGTAACCCTTAGGTAGGAGTATGGCTTGCCTTCTGCCATTTTGAGAGCTTCGTCTCGGTTCATGACATCGTAAGGCAAGGATGATATTTCTGCCGCAAGCTCCGGCTTAGGCCGTAGCGCGCGAAAAGGATGTATAGAAAACATGGGAGTAATGTAGAAAATTACAAGAACTCATTCTTAACCAAAATATAACTCTTTGCGCTCATTTCGCAATGCTCCGCCTCTTCCTTTGTTAAATCTCTGACTCTGCGTGCGGGGCTTCCGGTTATTAGGGAATAGGGCGGGAATTCTTTGCCGCTTGTTACAAGCGCGCCAGCACCAACAATGCTATGGTGGCCGATTACCGCATTGTCCATAATGCAGGCTCCCATGCCTATAAGGCAGTAGTCTTCGATGGTGCAAGCGTGGATGATGGCGTTATGGCCGATGGTTGCTCCTTCGCCAATAACAACGCCTTTGTCTCGAGCCAAATGCACAGTGGCGTTGTCTTGGATATTTGTTCCTTTGCCGACTTTTATGCTGTTTATGTCGCCGCGCAAAACTGCGTTATGAAAAATAGAAACATCGTCTTCTAAAATAACTTCGCCGATAATCCTTGCTCCGGGCGCAATAAAAACTCGCTCGCCAATAACTGGATTTTTGTCTTTGAAAGAATAAATACCGTTCATTTTTTTGGCTCCCTGTCTAAAGTTAAAAAACCTAATTGCTTAACGCCGGCAATCTGCACTAAAGAAACGATTTTCATAACAATGCCGTAATTTACGGCTTCGTCGGCGTTTATAACAACGGGCATTTCGTCTTGCCAAAGGGATTTGAAAATTTCGTTAAAATCATTTATGTTCACTTCCATATCTGCAATGAAAATTTTTTCCTCTTTGGTTATGGAAACTTTAAGCATTTTCTTTTGCTCTAAGGTTGGTGCTTCGGCATTGGGTAAATCTACCTTTATGCCCTGGCTCATAAGAGGAGCGGATATTAAAAAAACTATTAAAATGGCAAACACAACGTCTATTAGGTTGGTTAGGTTTAGCTCTTGATTTAGAGATTTGCCGCGGCTGCGTTTCATTCAGCTTTTCCTCTTTCTGTTATGGCCTTTTCTATGGCGAACAAGTCGCCGCGTTTAAACAGGCTCAGCAACTGCGAGGCAAAATTGTAGTAGAGAATTTCCTGGCGATTGTTGCGAGAAGCGAAATAATTAAATGCCATAGAAGCAGGAATAGCCGCTACCAAGCCAGCAACTGTGGTAACCAGAGCTACCGCTATGCCTGGCGCTACAACGCTTAAATCTGCCGAGCCATGCTGACCTATTGCGTAAAAAGATTGCATAATGCCCCACACGGTTCCAAAAAGCCCAAAGAAAGGCGAGGCATTGGAAGTTATTGCCAAAAACGAAAGCTTGCTATCTTCTTCGAGCCTGCGAGCCTCTATTTCACGCTGCATAATATCTTCCAGTATTTCGGAGCGAGGCTGCAAAGTTTCAACGCTAACAAAAGGGCTTAGATTTCTGGCTTCTTCAAGCACAGCATAAGCTATAGTTCTCAAGGGGCATTCGGCAGAATTTAAAGAATGCTCAATTTCCGGGAAGCTTTTAATTTTTTCAAATTTTTTGTAAAAAACTGCATTTGAGTTTAACCTGTTTTTTAAGGAAAAATATTTGGTTATTATTATCCCCCATGCAAAAAACGAGAAAAAGGCCAAAATCAAAAGTATAGCTACGGTAACAGGGTCGCTAAGCGACATTTTTATTATTTCAATGGTGACTTTCATAGAGAGAAGATAGTAAATACTAGGTTGAAATTAGCCTGATTCCAGACAATTAATCCCTAACACAACGAACACTGAACAGATAAAGCTTATAGTTGCCGTCCGCCCCATGGCAGGTTATTAATAAGCTTTTAAATTAGCATCCAGCACTTCTATCGCATCGCCGTTTTGCTTTAAAATAGCAATGCCTCGC
>JAITFT010000212.1 GCA_031281155.1 Candidatus Fibrimonadaceae bacterium | reverse complement strand
AATAACTTTTTTTTTTTTTTTTTTTGGAGCTTTTTTGTCATTTAGAACAGTTTGTTCATTAGCCAACACTACTATTGCGCGATAAAAAACATTCTTAGAAAAATTCTGAAAAATAGTTTTTGTTAAAAATCCCATATTTTTCTGGCGAATCTTCCATAGAAGTTCTAGATGCCGTTGATTTTGAGTTATGGGCGAGTAGATTCCGGTTTTCTGAAAGCGTTTTCCATAATGCACAGTGCGAATAAAATTGCCATTAGAGTCAATTTCTATATTGCCATAAAGATTTTTGCATTCTATTACATAAAACAGTTTTTTGGTTATAATAAAAAAATCAATCTGAGCTGATAAATCGCCATCTTCAATGCAAAGATCGCGTAATACAAACATAGGAATGTGACTATTTTTTAATTCAAAAAGCAGTTTATTTTCGCCATTAATTCCTGCTTTCAAATTGCGGATATCTTGTTCGACCAACTCGCGAATATCTTCAAGTAACGACTTTTGTGAAAATTCAACAAGTTGCTTTAGCTGCTCGTCTAAATCGCTGCTTTCTTTTAGAATAACAGAGTCAATCATTTTTTCTTCAAATAGTCCTAACATGGCAATGTAAGATAGAAAATTTACTCTATTGAAATCAGGAAATTACTTTATTGATTTAGATTATGATATTATTAATCCTGATTATACTTATCGTTGTCGGCAAGTTCATTATTACAACACAAAAGCCTCTGAAGACTTACGAAAGATAACTGACGATGGCATGCAATTGCTTGCCAAATGGCTACCAAATATGTAGGATTGATACCTTAGGCAGAACATTCCTGTATTTAGTCGGCAACTTAGCCGCTAATTTTTCCTTTTTCGTGGAAGGGAACACTCACTCAATATAATGGTCGCCTTAACCGTGCGTTCCACGGGAAAAAGGAAATACGGGTTCATGATTATGTTGATGAGAAGGTACAGGTGTTGTTGGAGATGTATAAAAAGCGGTTGAGAGGTTATAGGAGTTTGGGGTTTAAGGTTATATAGATTTTGAGACAAACTCGTATAAATCTCCCTCATCATTTATCCCGCAAACTACGCATTTTTTTCCACGAACAGCCTCACTGTTATTTATGTTTATAATTTCTTTAGATAATTTTGAATCTTGAGAAATTAAGAGCATTTTATGTTTATGCCTTTCTTTTTCAAAAACATACTTAAATACTTGGTCTGGTATTATTTCTTTATCGTCTTCTTCATTGATTATCGTTATTTCATTTTTATCAGAATGTATTATATCTAATGCGTTTTTTGCTTTATTTTCTTGTTCTAAATCATATTTTCCACTCTTTGCTATTTTCTTTAGTTCTAACTCTACAGCAACCGAAATGATTATTTCTTTTTTGCATTCTCTCAAAATTGGATTCGCTTTTTCAAAAAAAATTACTATTGATGGCTCCATTAAAGCACAAGTATCTATATAGATTTTGTCTGCTTCTTTTAATTTTTGTTCCAAAAATGCCTGACTCTGTTTAACTCCACATTCGGAACAAAACACATCTTTATTATTCAATTCTTCGTTACAGTTTAAGCAATGCCTAGCCAGAATTCTCTGGTAGTCAAGAGTGTTTGCAGATAAAACATCTTGAAGCGTTGTTCCAAAACCAGGGCGGCGAATTTGTATGCCTGCCTGAGCCTTCTTTTCGATTTGCCTCGGTTGAGCATGCGAATGTCCGCTGTAGCCGGTTGCCGAAGTTGGTTTTTTGCCGCTTTTGCCTTGCTGATTTTTGCCGCCTTTATAGCCGCCTCTTTGACCGCTGCGCATATTAGCTTTTTCTTGTATGCTTTTTTGTATTCGTGCTATAACCGCAGGGTCAACAACTCTGGAAACATTCGCTGTGAATGCAACTTTTATCAGTTCGTTACTCATATATTACCTCTATGTCTTGTTTAACTCCACACTTTGTACAAAATTTCGCCGCTGTTTTCAATTTAGTTCCACATTCTGGACAAAATTTGAATTCACTCTGTTCCGTAGCCCCTATGTTTTCTTGAGTTTTGCTCTGCTCATTTCCAACTCTAATATCATTTTTTAACACATATTCCGTTACTTTTTTGCTTAGTTCTCTTTCTAATTCATAATTTTCAAATTTTTCAACGGATTCTTTAAACTGCCTAATATCAATTTTTCTATCCTCTTGTTTTTCTTTATTTTCATACCAAAAACCTAAAAAACAAATACTCCTCTTATGACTTTCAAATTCACTATCCGCAAAATCGTAGAAAATTTTGCTTGGATTCAAAGTATTGAAAAAATCAGAAAAATCGTTTCGCTTGCCTTCTATTTTTTTATAAGTAGGACCATTATTATTGTGTTTAACATAAATTTTGCCTTGCTCTTTTATTTTATTTTTATGAGTTTGCAAAATTTTATATCCAGAAAAATCCGCTTTTTTAGCACCTGTTAATTGCTTGTCAATAGGCATTAATGGGTCAAAAAAATCATTCGTCATGTCATTTTCTAAGAAACTATATCTCTCTTTCACCATATAATCAAATTTTTCTGTTTCCATTGTTTTTGGTTTTTTCCTATCTTTTAAGAATTCTAAACCCTCGTGAGTAATTTCATAACCATCAGTTCCGCTCTCTCTAATTAAATTATTTCTTATCAAAAAATGTAACTGCATTGTACAAAAATTATTTTCTTCTATGCCTAAAAATTGACAAATATTTGTGTGAGAGGAAAGGTCATTAGAAATTAATTCTAATAAAATCTTTGAAAACCTATCCATTTCTAAGTCTTTTTCTACTACAATGTTTTGTTTACATTGCCAAAAGGGCAAATATATTTCAAAAACATATCTTAAGGTATAGCCTTCCGTGGAATGGTCATCTTTAAACTCATTCCATTCATTTTGAAAAGTCTTATCAGTCTTGATGTTCCAGTTCATATTAAAAAATCTCCTCGAAGTTGTTGAATACCAAACCTTGCTCCTGCAATTCTTTTGCAATTTGTTGCAATTTAAATTCAGTAAATTTTCCTCCCGGGTTAAGCGTTGCTCTCTTTATTAGGTATTCGCTGTCTCCCACCACAACCAGAAGTCGTTTAACGCGAGAAAAAGCAACGTTTATTCTTCGGTAATCATCCAAAAAGCCGATATTTGATTGACCTTTATCGCTTCGCACTATATCATAAATAATAATATCCCGCTCTGCGCCTTGAAATTTATCCACAGTATTTATTTCAATAAGGTAATTCTTATTGTTATTTTCATCTATCTGAACAAAGTTGCTATATTGTTCAGTCCTTATATTTTTGCGTAACAATTCAACTTGTCCACGATAACCAGCAATTATTCCTATTGTAAAGGGTTTATTTTTTTGCAAATTATCGGCGTAAAGTTCATTCAGTTTTTCCAAAATTTCCTTTATATATTTCATATTACATTCGTTTTCCCTTTTAAACTTGTTCCCGTTATCATTTGGATTTTCCCTATCTGACGTGCTTAGAAATACAATTGAAGTATCTTTTTTTAATTTTAAGCCGTGCTTTTTATTTTCATCAAAATCAGAGATTATTTCTTCATCAGGATTTTCTAGTTTGCCGTCATAGAAAAATTTCGAGATAAGAGAGCCTATTTGTTTTGGCATTCTGTATTGAACATTTAGCATTTTTATATGTTTTTGCTTACTCTCATCAGTTTCAAAAGCCGTTATCAACTTCTCAAAAAGGCTTTCGCCAAATTCTTTCTCTACGTCAAGTCCGTTATCTTCCAATTCATCCTTAACTTTTTGTTTAACAGCTTCTTCTCTCGTCACAACTGGTGGCAATTGTTTATGATCTCCGATAAGAATTATATTTCGCCCCATATTTACAGGCACTAGTGTTTCTGCCGGGCTTGCTTTACTGCTTTCATCCATAATAACATAATCGAATTTGAAATTTATTTTTTCATATTTTGAATTTGCTATATGAATACAGGTTGCTCCTATTATGCTCATTTCCGTCATCATTGCGGTTAGAAAATCAATTTCTTCTATCCCATAGTTTAGTTTGGATTTTTTATTTTTCGTGTTTGTGTTATTCAAAAATGCGTACCATTCTCCTTGAATATCCTTTAATTTTAAATATTCTTTGCCAAAAATATTTTCGAATGTTTCTCTTATGCTTATCATTGTTTTTGAATTTTCAAACTTTTCTTTGATGTAATTGTTGGGTTGTTTATATAGTTTTTCTTTAAATTTGTTAATATCTTCAATATTTCTTGTTGCCTTGTAAAAATCAACAAGAACTTTATTGTTCTCCTGTTTATTAAACTTACTGAACATAATTTTTTCATTTTCCTCAATGGTTTCATTTACCCATTTTTTCAATTTTTCTTCGTAAGTATGTGGCTTGATTGATTCTGTTACATTCATATCTCTGCCTTCGCTTTCGCTTGCTAGTCGCATAAATTTAAAATTTTGCTCTTCATTTTGGCTTATTTCCACTAGTTTCTCCAAAACATTATCTACAGCAAGATTAGACTGTGAAGTCACTAAGATTTTTGCATTAGGCTCTCGTTCAATGATTTGGCGAATGCACTCCACTATAACCGTAGTTTTGCCGGTTCCCGGAGGTCCTTGTATAAGATAGATAGGCTTGTAGCTAATAGCTTCAAAAACAGCTTTCAATTGCGTTTCATCTGTTAGTAAATTCTTGTTAAAAACTTTTTCTTTGAAAGCCTCGTAATCCATATATGTTAGCGTTTTTCCAGATGGAATTGTAGCATTATCCGGAGTAGCTAGAATACTGCAAATATCTGGATTAACTACGATTCGTTTTGAAAATTTTTGACAAGCTTTCAGTTGTTTTTTGAATTGATTTACTTTTTGTCTAATATCTTCTATAAGTTCGCCCTTTTCAGCAATTTCATATTCTTTACATAGGATATCCTTTATAAAAAGTTTCTTGTTAGTAGGGCGAAATTCACCTATTTTGCCAACTTTTATTTCAACTATTTCATCACATGTCACATAATAAGCATATAAAAGTGTTTCTTCTTTTTTGTGTTCTTTAATGGTTTCCCAGTTATTAGAATCACTTGTTAAGGAGAAAATAGCATTTGTCCCCTTGAACTTTACCCCTTCATACTTTATGCAAAGAGCATTTTCTTCTATAAATTCTTTCTCTATTTTAGGCATTGTCTTCCATTTTTCAACCGTTTCTTCTTTAGTTTTACTTAAAAGAGCCAACTGATTTATGCTTTCAAATTTTTCTGTAAAATAAGTTAGGCTATTAAAAGTCGAATCTTTATCTAGAGAAAAAGAAAAATCTGCCTCAAACCAATTTAGATCAGTCTTAAAATTCCTTCTCTGGATACATTTTTGAACAGGGATAAACACATAGTTTCTTGCAATATATTTTCTGCCATCATCTACATAAAATATTCCTTGCCAGTTTTCTGTACGAAATTTCACTGCTATTTGTTCTTGCTCACCTTTTTTCAATTCTATGCAAAGTTCGCAATATTTATTCATTTCTTCCAAAATTTGCAAAAATTCTTCTTTAGGAGTATCTTTCGTGAGAACTTTTAAATTTTTTCGATATTGCAAACAAATGCCATTCAATAAATCTATTAAATCACTATATTTGTTAAATCTTTTCGTTCTTTCCGTTGCTAACCCTTTTTGCAAAATTTCCTCATTCAATTCCGTCTCAAAGCTTTTAACAAGAGAGTATATATCGTCTTGAAAATTTGGTTGTGGTTTTTCTTTTTTGGCGTCTTCCAGCCATTCTTTTACATTCGGTGCCAAATATTCTTTGTCTAGCAAATCAACTTTAACAAAAAAATCAAATAATCCGATAAACTGCAATTTACCTTTTTTTATATTTTTGGGAGAAATAACAAAATTTTGTCGATTTTCTTTTAATTTTAATTCGCTTAAACCAATTGCTATATTTCTCATAGTTTCAAGAGGCTTATCTTTTGAAGTATCAGAAATACTCTCATAAACTATAAGAACATCTCCGTTTTCTAATAAGCTGGTATCACTAACTTTTTGTATGCCTGTAATATCCCTATTTATCAAGGGTTTAATTTCATATTGTAAGATTCTTTTTAAAATTTTCTCATATTTCTTATCCAAAGGAATATATAAGACTTCATACGAATTTCCATCTTTTTCACATTCCCAAAGGACAATACCCTTGCCAAGGTCTTGCTGTTCTGCGATTGGCACGTACCCATTAAAACTGTTCATATTTCTCTCCTTGGAAAAATACCGAAATATTTCAAATGTATTGCACAACAAATATTGATAACCACCTAGGATCCATACTCTATGAAATCGTTTAAGATCATATATTTTAACGATCTGTGTTAAAATACTAGAACAAATTTAGAGCATTTAGTAGCGGTAACTACCAAAAATATCATTCAATTTTCGCTTATTTCGGCATCATTTTCTCCTATTTTGGTTAATATACTATAAATATACATTATTTTTTGAGAAAGAGGTAGATTTTTTTAAAAAAATTACTTTATTGGTCAATAAAACCCACAAAAGAACAAAAAAAGCGTTGAAAGATGTATTGGAACATGAAAAAACTTGACTTAGTAGTTCCATTCAGAACCTCAAAGAAGAATCTTTAACGGAAAAGATGGCTCTTCCGTTAGTACAGATGATTTAGATTATGATATTAAAAACCTATGCTATACTTGCCATAAGCGGCAGGTTAGTTATTTCAATAAAAAAGCATACGAAGAATTGCACAAAATAACAGAAGATGGTTTGCAATTGTTTGCTAAGTGGTTGCCAAATATGTGGGATTGAGTACTAACTTACATGAATCATAAGTTCTGGCAAACGATTTTATATATTCCCAATCATGACTACAAGAAATGATCCCGCCTCAGTTTTAATCAACGCTCACAAGCATAGTATCCATAATGAATCATCCTTAAAAAAAGACGACCTGTGCGGCTGCTTTTATTGTTTAAAAATATTTAACCCAAGTGAAATCACAGAATGGACAGATGAGGAATCTGAAAAGACGGCAATGTGTCCATATTGCGAAATAGATTCTGTTATTGGGAAAAGCTTTGGTTTTTTGCCGTGAAGTTAATAGCGGTGAACCGCTCAACCGCAATTTCACCCTCTTGTCTGAACCCCGATGACCCCGATTTTTGGGATTTTCAGGATTTTTCGATTTCAAAAAAAATTACTTCACCCCATCAATAAAGAGAAAACATCATGAACAGAGTTAAACCTACTCTTTTGGCGGCTATTTCCATAGCCATGGCATTCACATTTTCTTGCTCAGGCGATGATGGCGGTAGCAGTTCCATATCACACGGTTCTTTGCGTGATTCTCGCGACGGCAAGACATATAAAACCGTTAAAATCGGCTCTCAGACTTGGATGGCCGAGAATTTGAATTTCGAGGCAAACGGCAGTGCTTGTTACGATAACAATTCGAGCAACTGCGATGCCTACGGCCGTCTCTACAATTGGGCTGCCGCTTTAACTGTTTGCCCTCCCGGCTGGCATTTGCCTACAGATGCCGAGTGGACTGCGTTGACGAATCATGTTGGCGGTGCTTCTGTTGCTGGAATCAAACTTAAGGCTGTTAGCGGCTGGAATAGCGGTGGCAATGGCACTGACGATTTCGGCTTTTCGGCCCTTCCAGGTGGCAGCGGCTGCGGCAGCAGCTTCAGCATTGTCGGCAACTACGGCTACTGGTGGTCTGCTACGGAGCACGATGCCGGCTTCGCGTGGCACCGGGGCATGAGCAACGACTTCAGCGACGTGTACAGGAGCAGCAACTACGAGTCGTTTCTGCTCAGTGTTCGTTGCTTGCGAGACTAGCGTGATATGCTGGCGTAGCGAACGCAACAGGCCGCCGCTAGCCTTGGCAAGCGGCGCAACTTTAGGTTGCAAGCGTTTATTTATGGCATAGCGCTGGGGCGTAGATGGCGTTTTATTTAGATCTACCTCAACGCCATTATTTGCTTCTTTGGCAATTTGGTTATGCGAGCTACGAGCGCAAAGTCCAATCCTTCCTTAAGCATGGACTTGGCTGTTTCAATAATGCCTTGGCTGATGCCTCGCTTTTCAGCTTTGTCAAAAAGCTCGTCTACACCCGTTTCTACCAGCTTTTCCAATCTCTTGCTCATGTTTACCTCTCTGAATTCACGATATTTACCGTAAAGCTCCAAATTCATGCTCAGCAACCTACGAAGAAGCTTCACAACATCTCTATCGGTAATATAGTTATTTTGAGCGCACCTTGTCTGAACCCCGATGACCCCGATTTATCGATTTTCCCGATATTGAGAAATGGGTTTATCAATGTGAATTCTTTTGAATTCCAGTTTGTTGGCTCCAAAATTTATCAAAAGACCGATTTGCATTTTATATGCCTCCAAATAGTTTTTTGCTTGGGACACTGTCTAGACACTTTTTTGGACAGTGGATTTTTCTACCTTCCCCTCGTATGAACATGAAACACTCCCTTGTTTTCTTTCTTTCCTGTGCAATTTTGGCGCTTTTTGGCTGCGGCGGCGATACGGATGACCGGCTTGAGTTGACCTATTATTCGTCTAGCTCGTTTCGCAGTTCCAGCTCCGTGGCATCGTCTTCGAGCGTTGCCCTTAGCAGCAGTTCCAGTTCTGTAGCTTTGTCTAGTTCGTCTTCTAGCGTTGCCATATCATACGGTTCTTTGCATGATTCTCGTGATGGCCAGACTTACGAGACCGTTCAAATCGGCTCTCAAACCTGGATGGCCGAGAATTTGAATTTCAACGCAACGGGCAGCAGGTGCTATGGCGACAATACAGGTAATGATAGTCAAAACAGATGCGCAACCTACGGCCGTCTTTACAATTGGAGTACGGCTATGAATAA
>JAITFT010000196.1 GCA_031281155.1 Candidatus Fibrimonadaceae bacterium | reverse complement strand
CAACCGCTTTGACCGCAGGCAACAGCCAGCAATTCGATGCAATACTCGCCGGCGATGCCAATCACGAGGATGCAACAGGCAAAATAACGGTAAACGTAGCCGCTGCCACATTCATCTTTGCAAATCCTGAAAATCCTAAAATCGGGGCCATCGGGGTTCAGACATACTACACCCTAAAAGGCACCCCGCTCGGCACCCAAAAGCCCACCACACCAGGCGTGTACCTAGAAAAACGCGGCAAACACATACGCAAAATAACGATACACTAATCCCACTCCGTACGGGCGTAGCCTGCTACGCCCCGCTAAAATCCACCGCGTACGGGCGTAGCCCTTTTGGGCAGCCACGGCGAGCTGCCCCTAAAGCCCCCAACACGCCGCCCAGCTTCTGTCCACGGGCGCAGAGTTCTTGCTCCTTACCGTTAAGTCTTGGTAATCCCAAAATAGAAGCTCGCCGTTTTTGGCATCCCACAGGCTCCACTCGCTCTCCCAGTCAAAGCTTTTTTTGTCTCTTATATTCACCTCAATAAAAGAGGCAAAGGCTAGGTAGCGAACTTTATAGCGGTGGCTTAGTTTCCTGAAAAAAGCTTTTAGCTCCTTGTTTTCGCTTAAAGGAATTTCCTTTAAGCTCGCAAAGGCATTCCAAAATTCTGCGGAATCTTTTTCTGGAACCTGAGAGCCTGGGAAAAGCAAGGTCAATTCATTGTTTGGGAACCAAGCTCTTAAAACGGAATCTTCCCGCGCGGCAAAATCAAATTCCACTGCGCTTTCGCTGAAGCTGTGGCAATAACTGCATTTCTTCGGATGCTTTGCAATAACGTTGAGGGCTGGCAATATGCCAATTCGCTCGCCGGAATCAAGCACTAGAATTTCATTTTTTTGTTCCCGGTATGAGTTGTTTACTTTTACATCAAAGCTTACATCTTTGCCGCTGCGGCAATTTGCGCAGGGAGGCGCTTCGGGCGACGATAGGCCAGGCGAAGTCCCTGCGCAGGAAATTAAAAGCAGTAGCAACAGGGATATGAGAAACAATTATGGTACCATTATGCTTAGTGTGTGAATGTCTCACTCCACAACACGAAAGTAATTCTCTAAAGGTTCTCTTTGCGAAACAAAAGTATTTGCTGCGCTATCTGTTTTTGGGTAGCCAAAAGGCAGGGCGAGCAGGAACAATAGGTTTTCGGAATTTGGAATGTGCTTGTGCAGCAAGCCAGGATAAGCCATAACGCTATACTGAGGGCAGGAACCAAGACCTCTGTTATCTAGCTCTGTCATTAAAGCTTGCAAAAAAAGCCCGCAGTCCAAGAATGTGCCTTGCCCATATTCGCCCTTGTTCACCGCCAAAAAAAATACCTGCATTGCGCCAAAGAACCTGAAATTTTCACAATCGTGTTCTTTGCGTTTTTCTTTATCTTCTCTGCCTATGCCTTTGTGAATTAAAAACGCTTTGCCAAGATCAATGGCCCTTTTTTTATATGCTTCCGGCAAAGGGTCTGGGCTGTATGCATATTCAAAGGCCGGAGCTTCGCTCTTTTTAAAAGCGGCGATGTAATCTTCGCGCAAGCTTTCCAAGGCCAGCCCTTGAACCAAAACGAGCTTCCAGGGCTGCGTATTTTTGCTACTTGGCGCACGGCTTGCGCCGAGCACTATGGATTGCACAACATCGGCTGGGATTATTTCGCCGGTGAATGATCTAAGACTTTTTCTCATAATATTTCCCCAATGTATAATATAGTAATTTTCTATCTTACCCTCGATGCCCATAAACAAACTAAAACTTCTCTTTCTTTGCTTGCTTGCGCAAACGGCTTTCGCTATGGGTGAAAGCGGCAGTTTTTTAGTCGTTCCTTCAGCCAATGCTTTGGGCGAAAAATCTTTTCAAGTTAGAGGAACCCTTGGCTACCATCGCTCAACCGGCAACGCCGAAATGGACGATAGGTTCCCCTTCGTCACCGCATTTCGCTATGGGTTTTACAACTCCATGGATTTAGGCGTTCAATTAGGCAACACCGTTTCTCTTGATTTAAAAAGCCAAATTAGGCAATCTTATGGCTATATCCCAGCTGTTGCCATTGGAGCTAGAGCCTTTGTGCAAAGCCCCGAAGCACATTTTTATTCCGTTCCAAAACCCGAAAGAAAGGAGCAAACCGGCGAATTTTACACCGCTGTAGAATGGAATACCAAGCTATGGACACTTTTAGGCGGTGTCTCTGTATTCCCCACTATGGATTCCAACGCAGTTGCCCCCTTTTGGGGATTTGAGCAATACTTCGGTTCAAAACTAGGCTTGGTTTACGAAGGCTTTTTCAGGCATGGGTTTTCGCATCACAATATAGGCTTGGCTTTCAAACCAGTGAAAGCATTGCAAATTAGCGCAGGCGCAACGGAATTTTACAGATACTTTCTCAATGAAGATGGCGATTTTAAAATCAGAACAAAAAATCCAAATGCACGCACAGGCTACCATGCTCCCGGAGTTTATGCATCTATAGCCATCACCGGCGGGTTAAAAAAAACAACAAGCGATAATGAGCTGGCCGATTTGCGCCTAAGATTAGACAGTCTTGAGGCACGGATTAACAATATAGATAGAGGCAGAGGCAGAGAAAGAGGTCGCTTAGGTTCAAAAACAGAAACAGACACCATTGCAGAAAAATCCGATTTGCAAATAGAATTTGAAGAGATAGTCCAAGGCTACTTTGTAAACGATTTAGATTTGGATTCTTTGCGCACAATGGAAGAATTATTCATAAACAAGGGGCTTATGCATAAAAGCTTTGTATTAAGCGAAGCACAGAATAAAAATGCCGATACGCACAATAGAATCACGGCTATTCGCATTATGAGCCATTTTCCGGATTCCATATTTTTGGAACCTTTAGGCAATATAGTTGCAGATAACACAAATGAATCAACAGCAAGAGAAGCGGCCATTGCGCTTGGAGTTATAAATACCCCAGAAGCCCGCAGAATATTGCTTTCCGTTGTTAATCAAACAAGCGGCATTGTGCGTAAAACAATAATAGATATCATAGGCGAGTTATGAGCAGGCGAGTTGTTCTGGATATTAAAAATGTAAAGCGTGAGTTTCGCATGGATGCAGAAACCGTGCATGCTTTGCGTGGCGTTAGCTTTTCGATTTATGAAGGCGAATTTGTAACCATAATGGGCCCAAGCGGCTGCGGAAAAAGCACTTTGCTCTATACCCTTGGCTGCATGGACAGGCCAACAAGCGGCGAATACATTTTAGACGGCGAACAAACACGCAAATTAAGAAAAGATGCTTTTGCGAAAATAAGAAACAGAAAAATAGGCTTTGTATTTCAGAGCCTTAATCTTTTGCCACGCACAAGCGCTCTTGAGCAGGTTGAGCTTCCTTTGCTTTACAATCCGGAAGTTTCCGCAAAGGAGCGGCGAGAACGGGCAATGGAATGCCTTGAAAAAGTTGGGCTTGGTTCTCGCTATGAGCATTTTCCAAATCAGCTTTCCGGTGGTCAGCAACAGAGAGTTGCCATTGCGCGCGCTCTTGTGAACAATCCCGTTATGGTTTTAGCCGATGAACCAACAGCCGCTTTAGATACTCGCACCGGTTACGAAATAATGGCTTTATTTCAAGAATTAAACTCATTCGGAAGAACCATAGTTTTTGTAACTCACAATCCTGAAATCGCCGAATTCAGCAGCCGAACCGTTAAGCTAAAAGACGGGTTGCTTCTTAGCGATACTCAAAACAAGAGCATTGCATCTGCTGCCAAGGCGTTGGCTGAACTGCCCACCCCGCCTCTTTCTGCCTAAAACCTGGCCGCCAAACAAGCCTAGGGTGCTAGCTATTCCTCCAAGCCCTTCAGCGATTCCTGAACGCTTTGTTCCGTGCTTTTAAGGATGGTTTTGCAGTTTTTTATCAAATCTGCGGCTTCTTTTACTAAATCGGCTAGTTGGTCTATTCCAACATCGTAGCGATCTATGCTTTCCAGAATTTCTTCCAGTCGCTTAACAGATTGGCTATAATTTGTGTTTGCAGTGCTCATAAAACTCCCTTTAATATACAAATGGCAGGGTTGAGCTTGTAGTCGAGGCTCTAAAAAAGCAAAAAAACTCTAAAAAAGAGAAAAAAAATGCGTTTTTTTAAGAAAAATGCGTTTTTTTCAAAAAAAATGTTCTATATTGTAAAAAAAAATATATTTTTGGTAAGACCAATTGGAGTATTTTTATGGATTTGTTGCAAAAACTGGAATCGGAGCTTGAAGAGTTCAAGACTGAGTATGCAAAATTTGGGCGCGGTAATAAAACCGCCGGCACTAGAGCGCGCAAATATTTGCAGAATATAAAGAGTGTAGCTCAAGAGTTGCGAGCCTCAATACAGGGCACAAAAAAAGAAGAAAGCACTAAATCGGAGACAACAGCCTAATATGCTAAAACATCTTTCTATTGCTGTTCTTGGGCTTGCTTTGCTTTTTAGCGAAGCTTCCGCCAGGAATATTCGCGTCCCGGGCGATTATAAAACCATATCCGATGCTCTCGGAAATGCCGATGCTGGCGACACAGTCTTTGTTAGGCGTGGCGTTTACAACGAAAACGTAACCCTGGTTATGGAAGTTGTTCTAAAAGGCGAAGATCCCTTAACAACCATAATAGACGGCGGCCGCAGAGGCCCGGCTGTTATGGCGGTAACAGGCTCCGAAATATCTCATTTCACAATAAGGAATGGTATCGAAGGCATACTTTGCGAAAACGCCATGCTTTATATCCACAACAACATCATTCTAGATAACCACGCAACAGGCATAGCGGCTTTTATCTCTCTGCCTCAAATTGCGAACAACGTGGTTTATGGCAATCGCTGGAGCGGCATTCTAGCTTGGGGCGCTAAGTCTCTCGATTCCAAAATCGAACACAACGTGGTGCTTCGCAACGGCTATTCAGGGCTTGCCCTCAAAGGTCCTTCCAATATAGTTGCAGTGAACAACATATTTATGGAAAACCACTACTACGGCGTTTTCGCAGATCCCGCATCTGGCCAAACCCGCATGGAATTCAACAACATATATAAAAACTACTACCCATTCAATCGCTTTATTAAAATCAATCGCACCAATGTTTCTCTCGATCCTATTTTCAGAAACCCGTCTATTTTCAGCCCCGATTTCTTCTTGCAGCCCAAATCTCCGCTTGTAGGCAGAGGCCACGGAAGGCGCGATATAGGCTTAATAAGAGACATTTCTGTTGTTCGTCCAAAAAGAGTAGAAGACCCAGACGTTCCCATGCCAGTGGTTATTCAAGAGCCAGAAGCCGAACCTGAATTCACTATGGAACCCGAACTTGAGCTTGAACCAGAGCCTGAACCGGACATTCCGCCGCCTCCGCCACCTCCACCGCCAAGAAGAGTCTTTGTAGTGGAAGGAATTAATTTCTTGAGCGGCAAGGCAGATATAACAGACGATTCCTATGCCAACTTAATGACCGTTGTGGAAACAATGAAAGCTTATCCAGAGGTGGAATTCAAAATAATCGGTCATACAGATGACCAAGGCAGAAGAGAAGCTAACCAAAAACTTTCAGAGGCTCGTGCGAAAGCCGTTATGGATTTTTTGATTAGCCGTGGAATAAGCGCATCTCGTCTTGATTATGAGGGTCGTGGTCCCGACCAACCCATAGCGTCCAATAAAACAGCGGCAGGCAGGGCCAAAAACCGCCGCATAGAATTCCAGCGCACGGATAACTGAGGAGAAACTACAAGTGAAAAACATATTACTCTCCATTGCGTTAGTGCTTTTTCTAGCAGGCTACTCGTTAGCTATAAACCCATCTTACTCTCCGCACAGATTTCAGCAGAACGACTGGTTCGGCGAATTTGGCGGAACAACCTCCATGTATGTCAATCCGGCTGGCGTGGCAGAAAACGACCAACTTGAAATAACAGGTGGTTTTTTCAGCACAATCAGCGGCGCAGCCATGCAGGAATATATCTCTATTGTAACGCCCTTGGACTACAACCACTCTTTTGGCTTTACGGCCTTCTTTAACGGAGCAAGCGTAGACTCTAACGATCCAAACGGCGATTACACCGAAAATGCCTATATGCTCGGCTATGCTTGGCGGGCATTTCACTGGCTTGCTGTGGGTGCGAACGTGTCTGTTATCCACATAAACCAATTCGGCTACAACAAGCAGCTAACACTTGGCTCCGATATCGGCATAAGCTGGAATCCAATAAACAATTCAAAGCTCGGTAGTGTGCAGCTTGGCGTTTCAGTTCAGAATATTTTCCGTCCGGTTATCAAGAACGTAAACCTCGAAGATCCAGATGCCGGCTTTGGTTTTGTTCCTCCGATTTTCGGCAATCATGCCGACGATGCCGAAGGCTATGCAATTCCTTCTAACCTAAACCTATCCTTGTTCTATCGCGGTTTAAACCGTTCTTTGGAATTAAAGGGCGAGGTTAGCATTGTAGATATATTCCACGATGAAGCTGAAGGCGGCGAAGGCAATATGATGGAATTCGGCGTAAGCGCAACATATTTCCTCACCTCGCATTTAGGCGTTAAACTTCGCCTCACCAAAGAAGGCTACCCGGTTATAGGTGCAACAATAAACGTTAAAGATGTTAATTTCTTCCGCCACATCGGGCTAGACCTCGAAATGTCTCACGATGATTTAATTGAGAAAAAGAATCGTGGCTTCTTGTGGAATGTCAGAGCAACTGCAAGGCTCGGAAACACGCGTGAAGAAAGTATTGGCGAGGCTCGCTATCGCCGCTTGAAGATAGAGCCGGAAAACGATTACCGTGCCGCTATGCGCCTTTACTTAAACCGCGACTTTATCAACGCTTCCTATGCATTCGGCAAGGTACAAACCAAGTATCCCACTTTCCATCTTGTTGACCAGGCCGCGTTTTACAAAGGAAAATCCTTTGAAAATATGCGCATGCATTTGGCTGCTCAGAAAATATATCAAGATGCTATCAGAAAATACCCTCAGTCCGATCAAATTCCAAAATATCATTTCCAGCTTATGAACATCGACTATAAAGAAGGTCGCTATGCCGAAGCATTGGCTAAACACCAAATTATAGTTCAGAATTTCCCCAAATCAGACGTTAAGCCCGATGCCGACTACATAGCTGGTCAAATAAAGTTTGAACAGGGCGATAACGCAGGGGCAATTCAATTGCTCGCTCCAATCCTAACTGGAAACGTTAACTATTTCTACGCTCGCTACACAATGGGCATAGCATATAGCCGTTTGCAGCAGTGGCAAGAGGCAAAAAATTCATTCAGAGATATTTTAGATAACAGACCGGCCAACCAGTCCGAAAGAGATTTGCAAGATGCTGCTAAAGTTAAATTAGGGCACATTTATTTCGGAGAACCTGAAGGCTTGGTAGAAGCGGCCACGCTTTATGCGCAAGTTACCGATCCGGAATCTCCCTTCTACGAAGAAGCAGCTCTTGGTCTTGCTTGGAGCTTTTTGAAAGCGCGCAGAATGGAAGATGCAAAAAGACACGCTAGGTGGATAATAAGGAACCGTCCAGATTCCTACTTGGTTTCCGAAGCTTATTTGGTTGAAGGATACTGCGATTATTTGTCTGGCAATTTGCCTGCCGCCGACAGAAGCCTGAACCAAGCAATTAGGTTAACAAGAAACCCGGCTATTTCGCAAACACAGAAAGATAGCGCAAGAGCGGCTTATGGTGCAATGAAAGAACATTTTGACAGCGTTCAAGTGAGAGCTTTGGATTTGGCAAGGCAGTTGCCAAC
>JAITFT010000183.1 GCA_031281155.1 Candidatus Fibrimonadaceae bacterium | reverse complement strand
CTTGGCAAGTTCAGGAAGAAGCGCGATTCCTCTCCGCCGCCTTGATTTTCTTTGTAGCAAAGGCTGTGGCTGGCAAGAGGACAATCATGTAGAGCATTTTTATGCACCATTGTGAAGCGATTACGGTGTATGAGAAGGCTACTGTTCCCCAGAAAGCTATTGTGATAAACACAAAGCTATCTATTGCTACGCCTATTACTGAAGAGACAAATGAGCGCAGGCTGAATTTTTTTTCGCCGTGCTTGTCTTTCATTTTTTTGAAGATAATATCGTTTACAAGGTCGCCGACCATGTAGGCTGTTAGGCTTGCCGCTAAAATTCGCCATGTTCCGCCCAAAACGCTTTCAAGCGCTCTTTGTGATTCTTCGCCCCAAAAGGGTGCGCCGGGCATGGCAATGGCCAGCTTGAAAAGCCCGACCATCAGCAGGTTTGCGCCAAAGGCATACCAGGCTGTTAAGCGGGTTACTTTGTAGCCGTATATTTCATTGAATATATCGGAGAGGATATAAGTAAAAGGAAAAATAACTATTGCCGCCGGAACGATAAGCGGGCCAATGCTTATCATTTTTACGGCTATTATATTGCTAGCTAGCATTACTGTTATAAACAGCACGCATAGCTTTACGAAAATGGGCGAGCCCATGGTTTAGTCAGTACAAATAGCAGAAGATACTGAAGAGCCTGGAATAAAGCTGCAGATTAATATGTCATCTGCATCTTCTATTTCAAAGCAATCAGGACCCATGCCTGGAATATTAAAATGACAATACTGCGTACCACCAGGACCGGGACCGGGGCCAGGGCCGTGACCAGGCTTACTCCAATCGTGACGATGATCGGAGTGTCCAGAAGAAGAACCTCCAATATCTGCGGAGCAACCTAATAAAAACATTGCCGAGGCAAAAACGAGAGCGAGAAATATTTTGTTCATACTGAAACCTCCTTAGAAATATACAAAACCGCCAAAGTTTGTGAAAATATTATTACCGGCAAAAGCCCCAAACGGATTTGTAGAAACTTGTGCCTCAAATGCCCAATTAGTTTTTTGATAGCGAAGACCCATAAAAGCCTGGGTCGCGGGACCATGCGTTAGCGTAGAAAAAGAGGCATTATCGTTTCTTACTCCATCGCCTGCTTGAAATATTAGATAGTGCTGGGCTCCGGCAAAGGCGTGCCAATTATCAGCTAAAACCGTTTCGCCTAAAATATTCGGAGAAATGGTTGCGCGTATTATGCTGGCATCGTCAGTATTATCTATTTCGTCGTAAAGTCTTATGCCAACAGCATTATTTAAACCTGCTATCACTCTTGCGTTTTCGCTTTGCAAAGCCGCATAGCCCAAATTAAAATTCAAGATAAAACCGAGATGGGCATCTTCGCCAGCCGATGTAATGCTTCCAATAGTCGTTGTATAACCAGTGCGAACAACATTTAAATAAGTATCGTAATTTAAGGAGCCGGAAGAACCCAATAGACCAGCGCTAGCCTCCATTGTGGAATAGTCTGCGGTATTATTGCCAGTAGACGTACTGGGACCATAAGTAAGCCAGCCAGCATTTGCGTAAAGAGTTGAGCCTCCCATTGGCATGGAGAAGTAGAGCCCAATGTTATCGCCAGGTGCTGTTGTTCTTTCATCGGTAGTAGCATTGCCAACGCTAGTTGATGTCCATGTTTTTGCAAGCGATAAATTCAAAGCTATGCCGAAATCGGGAGTTGCGTAGCCTAAAATTAAAGCGGCAGGGGAACCTATTGCTGAGTTATCTAGACCCAGCAGTACAGAGGCATCGTCTAAATCAAAAGCTGTGTAGCCCAAGCGGTCGATTGGGGAAACGTAAAAGAATTTTTTTCCGTGAATATCGCTTGGCACTGTAACCAAATTTTCCACAGTCCTTGCTGCCCCTACGGTTCCGTAAGGATTGTAAGCATGGCCGCGCACGTTATCGAAAACGGTTTTCCCAGCAGGCGCAGGAGAGCTTGGAGCAGAGGCTCTGGGCGGCGGTGGTGGCGGAGGTGGAGGCGGTGGCGGTGGTTCCCATGCTGGAGCTTCTTCTGCAGGGGCGGAAGAAGTGTCATCGTCGGCGGGAATATCCCACGGGAACTGAGCAAAGCATAGACCCGTGGCTAAAAGGCAGGAAAATAGAATTTTGTTCATATATAAAAGAGAATATAGAAAATAGTAATCACTGATTAACTCAATGTTTGGGTGCGGGGTATAGGCGGTACTGAGTTAGTTGGGACGAAGAGAATTACGGCACCAACCTGCTATCTTCTTCCTTTAGCCTATTCGCTGCATCTTGGAAAATCCCTGTTACCTTTGAGCGAATATGCCAATTCTCAAGCTTCGCATCAGACAAAAAGCCTATGCCCTGCAAAACATCGCCCGTTTCGCTTACAACGCGTACAGGGCCGTCGGTGCGGATTTTATCATCGCTTTTTAGCCACATAAGGGAATCTGCTCTAACAGCCGCGCCTTTTGGCGAAATCGCATAAACCCTGCCATAAGCCCTCACGAATGTCATTCTCATATTCAAGTTGCCGGAATCCGCACGCAAAAATGCCGCTTTGTTGCCAAGCGAATCGTAGATGTCTGCAAAAATCGGTTTCACAAAAATGCTGTCTGAACCGCCCCACCGCTCCAAATACGCAGTCTTTACCTTCCAGGAAAGTCTGCTACCCTCGTATAATTCCAAAATAGTTGTATCAGAAAAAAGCATAACAGGATACTCCCTGGGTTCCCAAGGAACATAATCTTCTTTCGTTTGAGTGCAGGAAAGCAAGAGAAAAGGCAGGCTAAAAAATATCCACATTCAAATCTAAGCCTCTTCTTCTTATTTTTGCCATTAACTCTTCTGCATCTTTAGCAATTTTTCTCATCTCTTGCCTTAATGTTTCTCCTCTATCTTCGCTTAAAGCCAAAGAAATTGTATTGCTTCCGCTTTCCAATTCTTTTGCTATGGCCTCTATTTTCTCTTTCAAGCTTTCAAGAGATTTTTCCAAAGCACTAAAATTCTTTTTAATTATATCTACGTTATTTACCGCCTTGTCAAAATCTGCCTCTATATTATTCAAAATTTCTACAAAGCTATCTTTTGCTATTGTCAAGGAATCTATTAAATCATCTACTGAGTTTCCTGCCGAGCCTGCCATGCGCGAAAGATCTCTTCCAAGCCTGTTTGCTTTTTTGCCAATTCTTTTATATTGCGCAATTTTTTCCTTAGAGGTTACGGAGTCCACAAATTCCGAAAGCATGCCCATAACTTCGCCGGTTTCCTTTAAAAGCTCGTAGGCAAGCACTCCCATCTCTGTGCCTCCTACATCGAAATGTCCTGTTATGTACGTGCCTTTAGGGTAATGATCGTTGGAATCTCCAAGCAATATATCAACAACGCGCTCGCCCATTAACCCGGCATTTGCTACATTAAATCTTGAATCTATAGGAATTCTCACTTTTGAAAGCACGGCAGCCCTAACCCATACGCATGAATCTGTCAATTCCAGCCCCACAACATAGCCTCTGGGCAAACCATTGATATTAACTGCATCGCCAGGCCTTAAATCTCCAATTTCTCTGAATGCTATATGGTAATGATCGCGCGAATGCCAGGGGCTGTTGGGATGCAAAAAAAACCAAAGGGAAAATAAAAATAATACGAAAGCTGCGACTAACGAATAAAACAGCCAGGGTGCTCTATTTGATAATTCATTATTTCCCATTTCTATTCTCTGTCTTCTGCTTTATTTGAGCAAGTATATAATCATTTATATTTTTTGAACTGTTGATGCCTTCTTTTTTGAGCAAATAATCCATAGCTACCACTTCTGATATAACGGCTATATTTTTGCCAGGCAAAACAGGAATTACAACGTGAGGAATATCCATGCCTAGAATTTTGTTGGTAATGGTGTCCAGCCCAGTGCGATTGTATTGTTCGGTTGGGTCCCATTTTTGCAATTCTAAAATTATATCGAGCCGTTTTTCCACTCTAACAGATTTAACGCCAAACATTTCGCGCACATCGAGTATGCCCATGCCTCTGATTTCTATATAACGATTAAAGCCTTTTTTGCCGGTTCCGAAAATAAAATTGCTAATGCGCCTTAAATCTACGGCATCATCGGCAACGAGGCAATGCCCACGCTCAACCAAATCCAAAACGCATTCGGATTTTCCAACTCCAGATTCGCCCACAAACAAAGTGCCCACTCCAAAAATATCAATCATGCTTCCGTGCAAAGACAGCTTGCGCGCAAAATGATTTTCCAAATGCCTTTGCAAAGGCCTCGCAAAATTAACTGTAGGCAATTCGGTTACTACAAGCGGCGAGCCAATGCTTTCGCACATTTCCACCAGTTCCTCGAAAGGCTCTAACCCATGCGTTAAAATCCAAAGCGGCGATTTGTATTTTGCGAGCCGCGAAAAAATCAACTTTCTGTATTCTTCTCCAACCGAGTCCAAATAATTCCATTCCGTGTGCCCCAGCAATTGTATATGCTCGCCTGCATAGTCTTTCAAAAAACCTGCAAGCGCAAGGCCAGGGCGATGCAAGTCCACACTTGTTATTTCTGAATCAAAACTAGCGCTTTTCAGAGAAAGTTTAAGTTCTTCGCCATATAATTCCAGTAATTCATTAACTCTAAATGACTTTAGTATTCTTTCCGGTTCTTGCGAATAATCTCTGTAATTCATTTTAATTCCTCGGCACGCTGAAACGGTTTTTTAAGGCCAAGCTCTTCGAACACATCCATGCTTCTTGCAGCATAATCTTTATTGCCTGTTATTTCCGCCAAACGAAGCAAAATTATTCCGCTTGTGAAATACTGATTTCTTTTTACGGAATGTTTTAAAGCACTTTCATAACGCTTTACTGGATCTTTGCCTTTTAAATCTGCAACTTTTGCCTCATAAAAAGCTAACTGGCCTGGCGATCTGCATTTTCTTATTCCTTTTAAATAAGAATCTGCTTCGCTATTATTTCCGCTGCCAGCCGCAGCTATGGCGGCTTCCCCTAAAAATGCCGCAGACGGCTTTCTAAATGAATGTTTATTTGCAATTTCAAAAGCCTTTCTGTACTCGCCTTGCAAATTGTAAAATTCCATATAGGCTCTGTAAAAATCTTCTTTGCCTTTTGTATCCAGAGCGTTAACGCGAACCCGTTCAAAAATTTTTTTTGCTTCTTCGTACTCCATAGCATGAGTCATAAGCATTGCCATGGATGTTAAAATTCTGCCTTCTGCTACCAAATCTGCTTCTTTGCGAGCCTCCCGCAAAGCAAGTTCATACTGCCCATAAGCCGCCCCATACCTCCCTCGCTCAAAAGCCTTCTTAGCCTGAGCAGCAATATTGCCGGAAGAAGCGAAAGTTGCCTGAACCATTATTACCAGAAGCAACAAGAAACCCATACACAAACGCTTTACCATGCATCCCCCAGCAGAGGAATGGAGTCTCTTCTTGGTACTTTGTTGCGTATAAACCAAAATCTTGAAATGCCGCTTACGAGGTCGTCTGTGCGGTTTATGGTTTGTGCTCCGTCTGTGATAAGGTTGCCTGCCGAACCTGCCACTAGGCCCAGTTCATTTACAATGTTGCCGACATTTTGCATTGTGGTATCCAGCGAGCCCATAATTCCGTAAGCTTTGTTCATAAGTTCCATTGTGCTTATGGAGAATGTATCTACAAAAGCCATAGTCTTTGGCACGCCATCGTTTATGGTATTAAACATGCCAATCATGCCAGCTACCAAACCATCTGCATTCTCAGCCAGTTCGTTAACTTTGGCTACCGCCGAGTCCAGGCTATTGTACATATTTTTAGTGCGCAACAACATTCCAATTGTTGAGCTGGTGTCTGCTATCATATTTAAAAGAGAGTCTGCCACAGTAACTAACTCGCCTACTCGCCCTAAAATATTTTCAACACTTTCTAAAACGCTTTCAACATCTCGCGCTCTTCTTGATTGCAAAACTTCTCCATGCGCTAAAAACCTGTTGCCCATTTTTGAAATGTCAATATCCATAACTCTATCGGCAATTATATTTTGGTCGCGTGTTGCATTTATAACCGAGCTGTCGGTAATCAGTGTTTGGTACCGGGCATCCAGTTCCAGCTTTACCCTCACAAGACCGTTATTGGTAAGGGAGACATCATTAACGCTGCCTATATCAACTCCGTGTATTTGAACCTTTGTGCCTTTGCGAATGCCCTGCCCAGAAGCCATTTCTGTGTAAAGGGAATATCTTTCCTTAAAAAAACCTTTCTCGTTTAGGTAATACGCTAAAATTATGCATGCTGTGCACGTGGCTATAGCAACCACAGCTCCAACCAGCAAGCCAGAAAGCTCAGACCAATTTATATATCGTAAAAATTTAAACATTAGCCAAGTAAAAGTAGAAAATTCTGTAGGGGCGTTGCTCGCAACGCCCCTACAGAATTTTCACCCGCCGCTACCTGCACGTAAAATTGCAAATAGGGCTCTTTGCAATTGCTCAAAATTAGCATTGAACAATTGCACCATAAGCGGCAAAGTATAAATTAGCATAAGCGAACCGAAAATAACCTTCAGCGGAATGCCGAGTATCCAAACCTGCATTTGCGGCATAACGCGATTCATAAGACCAAGCGCAACCGTGCATAAAAAAACTACAGCCAATATAGGGAATGTAAATTGAAAACCAACAACAAAGGAGCTGGCTGAAAGCAAAATTAATATTTCCGCAAAACTTCGGGTATCCCAAACAAAATTTCCCATTGGAATATATTGGAAAGATTCGAAAAGCACCCGTATGAAAAAATAATGGCCGCCGCTTGCTAAATATACGACCATTAAAAGAGTAGGTAAAATTATTGAAAATATATTGCTTTGAAACTCCACAAATGGGTTCATAGTACCCTGCATAAGCCCAATATCGCGCGCAATCCATTCACCGCCCATAACAACAAAATACAACATAAAAGCTGTAGTAAATCCTATTATCAAGCCTATGAAAATCTGTTCCAAAACTATCATAAAAAAGAATACCGGCGAATTTGCTATGGTAAAACTCACCAAGGGTATTTGCGGAAAAACCAATATTGCCAGCAAAAGCGAAACGCAAGCCTTTATAGTTGCAGGCACCGCATTAAACGAAAATGCCGGCAACAGAAAAACTATCGTAGAAACGCGAACTAAAACAAGTATAAAGAGCTCTATTTTTTCTACAGCTAAATCGGCAACTGAAGAAGCTAACGAGAGCATTTAGGCCGCCATTTAGCACGAAAGCGTGGCTCTTGCAATATTGAAGCCCAAATTATACCTTGAGCAACATTGGAATGCAATTGGGGTGTAGAGTGCGTGGTGTGGGGTATGGGGTGCGGAATGCTGGACTTAGCTTCTGCCCCTCTCCCTAAGGGCTGCCTAAGAAATGGAGTATCCCGCAGCAATTCCAGCCTGGGCGGCAGTTCCGGTTGGGGCTGAAAAACTTCAGCTTTCACAGGTTCTGGCTCCGGCGGTGCTTCTGCAGGCGGCAAACCCATTGCTTCTCGTATCTCCTTAAAAGGATCGAAATCGGGAATGGTTTCCGGTTCTTCTGATGGCAATTCTTCGTACATTGGCTCGCTTGGCACAGGAACAGGCTTTTGTGCCTGAGCCGCTCTTTTAGCAGCTTCTTTTTTCTGCTTGGAGCGCGCCGCTATTATTTGAATAGCGATTATCGCCGCAAATACGAGAAGGGTTTCCATTCTTTACTTATTGCCTTTGTCTTCGGGAACGCCGGAAATTTGTTTACGCATTTGAGTATCTGCTTTTATGTTTTGCAGATTGTAGTAATCCATAACTCCTAAATTGCCGCCTCTTAGAGCTTCTGCCATTGCGAGCGGAACTTGAGCCTCTGCTTCTACAACCTTTGCTTGCATTTCCACAACTCTCGCTTTCATTTCCTGCTCGGCGGCAGCCGCCATAGCACGCCTTTCTTCCGCTTTGGCCTGCGCAATTTTTTTGTCTGCTTCGGCACGGTCGGTTTCTAGAATGGCTCCAATGTTGTTGCCAACATCGACATCTGCAATATCAATAGAAAGAATTTCAAAAGCAGTGCCGGCGTCTAAGCCGCTTGCCAAAACTTTCTTGGAAATCATATTGGGATTTTCCAAAACTTCTTTGTGCGTTTTTGCGCTACCAATGGAGCTAACTATGCCTTCGCCAACGCGGGCAATTACGGTTTCTTCGCCTGCGCCGCCAACCAGTTTGCGAATGCTTGTGCGCACAGTTATTCTGGTTATGGCTTGCAATTGAATACCATCGAGAGCAACGCCGCTAATTCTTGGCGTGGTTATAACTTTTGGGTTTACGCTCATTTGCACGGCTTCTAAAACATTTCTGCCGGCAAGGTCTATGGCTGCGCTTTCTTCGAAGGAAAGGTTGATGTTTGCTTTGTTGGCAGCTATAACAGCCTGCACAACGCGCAACACGTTTCCGCCAGAAAGGTAGTGTGCTTCGAGTAAGTTGGTTTCCACGGGAATTCCAGCTTTAACGCTCAAAATGCGAGCTTCAACTATCATTCGCGGGTTTACCTTTCTCAGCCGCATTCCCAATAATTGGAAAATACTAACGCTGGCCTTTGAGAACAAAGCCTGCAACCACAAGCTAAAGAAGCTTGCGAGAAGGTAAATTAAGCCAAGGGCGATAGCTGCTAGTAAAAACATGCCCAATAAAACAAGATTTTCCATTTTGTTGTCTCCTATACTATAATATCATCTTCGCTGCCGCGGCCGCTTATTACTATTTCATTTTCTGCTTCTAAGCGACGCACAACATCTACAATTTTTTGCTGGGCTTCTTCTACCTCGCGCAAGCGCTTTGGCCCCATGTATAATATTTCTTCTTTTATCATTTCGGCGGCGCGGTTTGACATGTTGGTGTAGAACTTTTCTGCAACCTGTTCGTTTGCGCCCTTCAACGCCAGAGACAGGTCTTTGGTATCTACCTGTTTCAAAACGGTTTGCATAGACTTGTCGTCTAAGAGGAGCATGTCTTCGAATACGAACATAAGGGCTTTGATTTTTGTTGCAAGCTCTATGTCGTCTCTCTCTAGAGTACCCAGAATATTTTTTTCGGTTCCTCTATCTACCATATTAAGCATTTCGGCAACAGACTTTATGCCGCCGACTTCTGCGGTTCCACCAGTAAACATAGTTTTTAGAATTTGCGATAATTGCTGCTCTACCTGTTGCAAAACTTCGGGGCTAATGCTTTCCATGGTGGCTATGCGAGTTGCAACCTCGACCTGCATATAGGGGTTCAATGCAGAGATTGTGGCAGCGGCATTTTCGGGTTTCATGTGGGCAAGCAGGAGAGCCACGGTTTGAGGGCGTTCCTTGCTTAAAAAAGATACCAGCTGCACAGGGTCCACGCTATCTAGCATATTAAAGCCGGTGGTGCGAATGTTGCTTTGCACCTTTTCCAGAATTTCGCGGGCACGGCGAGAGCCAAGGGATTGCTCAAGAATTTGCTGCGCAAACTCTAGGCCGCCTTGGCTAACATACTCTTGTGCGCTGCTTATTTGCTTAAATTCCTGCAAAACATATTCGCGCATTTCGGGTGTTACGCCCTCTAGGCGGGCGATCTGCGCAGTTAAGGTCTCTACATCCTTTTCGCCCAAAGACTTAAAAACGTGGGCACTGGCCTCTTGACCAAGAGCCACCATTAAAATAGCGGCCTTTTTTGGACCTGGGATATCAAATACCTTAGTTGGCATTTTACTGCCCGATTCCTTGGTGTTATCTCTATAAAACTGTTTTGCCACGAAAATAATATAGTAAATTATACCTATTATGAAAAAACTTGCATTCCTTTTCTTCGTCGTGCTGTTTTTCTTGCTTGGTTGCTCTTCCAAGTCCGAAGATGAACTCTCATCATCATCAATTGAAGAAGAAGCTTCTTCTTCATCGATGTCCTCATCGTCTTCGTTGCAGGCTTCCTCTTCTTCCTCGGTGCCTTCATCGTCTTCGCTGCAGGCCTCCTCTTCTTCCTCGGCTCCTTCGTCGTCTTCGCTGCAGGCCTCCTCTTCCTCCTCGGCTCCTTCGTCGTCTTCGCTGCAGGCCTCCTCTTCTTCATCGTTGCAGGCTTCTTCCTCTTCGCAACGCTCATCGTCATCTGCCAATAATAGCTGCATGCTGCCACGTTATACTTTACCTACCAGGCCCGACTATGGAAACAATGTTTCAGTTCATGATCCCTCCATTTTTAAAGATGACGATGGAACATACTATACCTTCGGCTCGCACTTCGCTGTTGCCTCTTCTACGAATTTAATGAGATGGACGCAGTATGCCTCCGACAACCAAGCCCATCGTCTATATGGCGGCACGAGCAACGCAAATTCTCCATGGCGCACCGTCCTCGCCGATGCTTTTGCGCACGTTGGGAATGGCAGTGACGGCAATCCTCCGGGAAGCACGTGGGCTCCTGATGTTATAAAAATAAATGGCATGTATTATATGTATTACTCGCTATCAACCTGGGGATCCAATAGATCTTATATCGGCAGGGTAGAAGCAAATAGCGTTACCGGCCCCTACTCCAACTCAGTAGAAGTCTTAAGAACCCCTGCTGTCGGCGCAACCGGCAGTGCGCCTAACGGTATAGACCCCGCCATATTTTATGATAAAGACGGAAAATTATGGATGTCTTATGGTTCGTTCTTTAACGGGATTTACATATTGGAGATGGAAACATCGGGTGCGCGAATAGGGCTTCCAAAAGCTGGGCAAGGCAATTACGGAAAACGTATTTGGAACGGAAATAATGGGCCGGAAGGGCCGTATATTTTCTACAATGCAAGCACAGACTATTATTACCTTATGGTGACGCACGGCTCCTTAAGCTCAGATTATAATATGCGCGTTGCGCGAAGCAGAAACCCCGATGGTCCGTACCTTGACATACGTAATCGCGATGTAACCAACACCAATGCGGCCGGCAATAAACTCGCCGGCAATTACAGGTTTGCGGGTGCATCAAGGGGCTACGCTGCGCTTGGGCATAACTCCGTGCTTGTTGAGAACGGAAGGTATTTTAATATTTACCACTCTCGTTACTTGAGCGGCACAGATGGAGTAAGCGGCAATCACAACCAGTTTGTAAATCAGCTTTTTTTCAATAGCGATGGCTGGCCGGTTATGGCACCCAACCGCTATGCAGGAGAAAGCGTTGGCTGTGTTGAGGCCGAAAGTGTTTTGGGAGAGTACGATGTAGTTGTGCATACGCCCGTTGGCAACAGCGTAACTTTCGTAAACTCCGTTGTTTATGCTTTTACCGCAAACGGAGAAATTCGGCAAGGCAACGCCGTTGTTGGAAGCTGGTCTCGCACGGGAGATTATTATTTTGTGGTTAGAATAAACAATGTGGCTTATAACGGGGTTATGGTTCCGCAATATAATATTGATTTGAATTACGCTGAATTATCTTTCACAGGAGTTTCAGATCAAGGCAATAGTATATGGGCAAACAGAAAGCCTATGGCTAGGTGAAACTAATAAATGAAATTAATTCTAGGCATAACCGGAGCCTCTGGCTCAATATACGCAAAGCGATTTTTGCTGAAAGCAAAAGAGCGTTTTGATGTAGAGCTTATTGTTTCAAAAAACGGCGAGGCAGTTCTTAAACATGAGGGTTGCGAAGATATTTTGCAAAACGCCAAGGTTCACGCCATAGACGATTTTTTCGCCCCGCCCGCAACAGGCAGCTCAAGCTACGCAGGCATGGCAATTCTGCCATGCTCAATGGGAACCCTGGGCCGCATTGCCGCAGGCACCAGCGATAATCTGCTGATAAGAGCCGCCGATGTCTGCCTAAAAGAGAGCCGCCCTCTCATACTCGTCCCCAGAGAAATGCCCCTCAGCGAAATTCACTTGGAAAACATGCTAAAGCTAAAAAGAGCGGGCGCCGCAATAATCCCCGCAAGCCCGCACTTCTACAAACACCCAAAAACAATCGAAGAACTTGTAGATACGGTTGTGGAGAGAGTGTTGGGGGCAGGCTCGTGTGTATAGCCCAGCAATGGTGTTATGCTCATGCTCATGGGCTAAGGTTGCCAGCTGGAACAGATACTGCTAGATTCATAATTTACCTCTCTTTTAAATATACAAAATTTCTAAACGGCTACTCCACCGTAAAGTCAATCCTGTTGGGAACGCCATCCTCAGCCAGCGTAGCAATTCTCCAATCATCATCT
>JAITFT010000093.1 GCA_031281155.1 Candidatus Fibrimonadaceae bacterium | reverse complement strand
CTCCAATGCAACCGCTCCAACAGCTCCAACACGCGCAGGCTACACATTCACAGGCTGGTCCCCGGCATTCACGAATGTAACAAGCAACCTAACCGTAGTAGCCCAGTGGAATATCATCAGCTACACGGTAAGCTTCAACAGCGACGGCGGCTCCTCGGTCGAAAGCCAAACGATAAACCACGGCGGCACAGCCGTTGCGCCAACAGCCCCAACCAAAGCAGGCCACACCTTCGCAGGCTGGCACATTGGCGAAGCGACAGAAGCTTTCGATTTCGAAAATACCCCGATAACCGCAAACACAACGCTAACCGCAAAATGGACCGATATCTCATCCATCTTCGCAAATCGGGAAAATCCTAAAATCGGGGCCATCGGGATCCAAACATACTACGACCTCAAAGGCACATCGCTCGGCACAACCAAGCCCACCGCCCCAGGCGTATACCTAGAAAAGCACGGCACACACGTGCGCAGAATAGCGATACGCTAATCCACCGCTGTACGGGCGTAGCCTGCTACGCCCTCTGCCCCTCTTCGGCATAGCCCTTTTGGGCAGCCACGGCGAGCTGCCCCTACGCCCCGCTAATCACGCCCCCCAAAAATCCCCTCTTCGGAGGGGATTTTTTTTTCTATCTTCCCATCATAACTTGGAGAATCTTATGGCTTTTGAATACGAAGAAAACCTGCAATACGGCAAAGATGCCACCGAATACAACCTGGTAGCCAAAGCAAGCGAGGCTGGAATTTCCGTTGCCGAATTTGAAGGCAAGAAAATTCTGAAAGTTAGCCGAGAAGCCTTGGTTAAAATGGCCGAAGCCGCCTACTCAGAAGTGAGCTTTCGCCTGCGGCCTGCGCACACAAAGCAAGTCGCCACAATTTTGGGCGACAAAGAAGCAAGCCAAAACGACAAGCTGGTTGCCCTAACCATGCTCCAAAACTCCGTTGTTTCAAACGAAGGCATTCTGCCCTTTTGCCAAGACACAGGCACTGCAATTGTGTTTGCAAAAAAAGGCCAAAACGTATGGACAGGCTGCAACGACACCGAAGCCATCACCGAAGGCGTTTTCAACGCTTACAACAAACTCAACTTGCGTTACAGCCAAATTGCCCCGCTCAATATGTACGATGAAACAAATACCGGCAACAACCTCCCCGCACAAATAGACATTCACGCCACAGAAGGCGATAGCTTTGATTTCCTCTTTATAGCCAAAGGTGGCGGCTCGGCAAATAAAACCCTTTATTGGCCAATGACAAAAGCCCTGTTAACCCCAGCTGGTCTTGAAAAATTTTTAAAAGAACAAATAAAAAACTTAGGCACAGCGGCTTGCCCTCCATATCACTTGGCAGTTGTAATTGGCGGCACCAGCGCAGATGCAAACTTAAAGCTCGTTAAACTCGCAAGCACAGGCTACTTAGACAACCTTCCAACCACAGGCAACAAGAGCGGCAGAATTTTCCGCGACTTAGAAATGGAAGCAAAGGTTCTGGAGCTGGCACAAAAAAGCGGAATAGGCGCACAGTTTGGCGGAAAATACCTTGTGCACGATGTTCGTGTTATTCGCGCTCCGCGCCACGCCGCAAGCTGCCCCGTTGGGCTTGGCGTTAGCTGCAGCGCAGATCGCAACATAAAAGCAAGAATCACCGCAGAGGGCTTGTTCCTCGAAAAAATGGAAGGCAATCCGCAGCAATACTTGCCAAAAGACGGCTACGAGTCCCTAGGCCTTGCTCAGCCCGTTAGCATAAATATAGACCGCCCAATCAAAGAAGTTTTGGCAGAGTTAAGCAAATACCCGGTGAAAACCCCGCTCTACCTAAACGGCACCATGATTGTAGCTCGCGACATCGCTCATGCCGAGTTAGCGGAACTTCTCGCAAAAGAAGGCGACCTGCCGGAATACTTCAAAAACCACCCTGTTTATTACGCAGGCCCCGCAAAAACTCCGCCGGGCAAACCAACCGGCAGCTTTGGCCCAACCACCGCCGGCAGAATGGACTCCTACGTTGCCAGTTTCCAAGAAAAGGGCGCAAGCCTAATTATGGTGGCAAAAGGCAACCGCACCAAAGAAGTAACGACCTCTTGCAAAAAGAACGGCGGCTTCTATCTAGGCTCCATAGGCGGCCCCGCCGCTCTCCTGGCCGAACAAAATATTTTAAGCAACGAAGTCCTTGCCTTCCCCGAACTGGGAATGGAAGCCATTCGCAAAATCACCGTAAAAGATTTCCCTGCGTTTATAATTGTGGACGACAAAGGGAATGATTTTTTTGAGGAGCTTATTTAAAGAGTTGAGAGTTGAGAATTAAGAGTGGAGAGTTGAGAGTTGAGAGTTGAGAGTTATCGTTTTTTAATCCTGATAATCTTGGTAATCGGGGGTGTTGGGATTTTGGCAAGCTGTTCTTCCAAAACGCCTACGGGGTCTTTGACGGAGAGATGCAAGGCAGACTTTACCGCTGCGGAGAGCAGATTTAAGGCTGGGAGATTTTGGAGAGCGAAAGAAGATTTTACCAAGATCTTGCAGAATTGTTCCGGAACGGGCGTTATGGAAGAATCGCATTTTATGCTAGCGGAGTCGCATTTTCGCTTGAGAGAGTGGCTGGAGGCTCGCGCCGAATACGGCAGTTTTGTGAATTTTTTCCCAAGCTCGCCCTATGCAGAAACTGCAGCCTACCGCAGAGCGGTGGCGGCCTTTAACCTTTCCTTCAGAGATTCTCGCGACCAGTCAAATACAACTTTTGCCATAAGGGATTTCGGCAGATTCACCTACGAATTTCCAAATTCCGCTCTGCTGGATTCCGCATTTATGTTTCTAGATAGCCTCAACAACAGAGTCGCCGAAAACGATTTTCAAATAGCAAGGCTTTACTTGCGCATGAAAGAGCCCGGAGCAGCGGCAATCTATTTAAAAGATTTTTTAGATGAATTTCCAAAAAGCCCACGCCAAAGAGAAGCGATTGTTATGTTGATTAGCAGTTACACGCAAATGAACGAATTTACCGCTGCAAGGTTCTATCTGGAGCGTTTGCGCGATACATACAGCACAGAAGAAAGAATGCTCGCTTCTGCAAGAAGGCTAGAAGAACAAATTGTAAGTGCCGAAAGAACTTTGGAAAGAAGGCTTGAAAGAGACCGCAGGCACAGATTACAACAAAGAGATGGACAAATATAAGCGTCAAACGCAACGCAAATGGCAAGGGGTTATAAGCCATTGCTGTGGCGTGTATTCAAGAGTTTATTTAAACGTCCGCAACCAATGGGCAGGCCACTGCGCCCGATGCGCTAAGAGGATTGTGTTGTAGCGAAACCAAATTTTAGTATCTTTTCTTGAGAGGTATGGCTCGGAGGTTGAGAACATGAGTGCGCCAGTTCGGTGCATATGATACAAGCGGGTGAAACTCCTGCTCCGGCAAAGCGTAGCGAGCAAGGGAGCTTGGTTGCGAGGCTCGGAAGGCCTGGAGGGCGAAGCGGGGGGGTGTTAGCGAAAAGCGGCATTATAAAAGGGATTTTGAACAAAAACGGCGATTTTAATGCCTTGAAACAAAAGTTTATTGACAACCTGCCTTTTTTTTTCTATATTTATATCCACTTTGCGAATCCGGCTTATAAGTAGTGCGACTGGGCAAGATTTATCGCTTTCAGAGAGCGATGAATCCGTTTTGTTCAAGGAATTGCAGCTTAGAGGGCAGCTTTCTTGCAGTTTTGCCGTAAATAAAGAAAAGAGCGGCTTTGTTGTTAGAGGGGTTGTTAACGGTTCGCAGGAGTTTGCGTGCGCACGCACTCTAGATCTTTTCGAGCGTCCCTTCGAGGTAGAGGTGGAGGCTCTAGTTCTAGCAGAGGCAGGCTTAACGCAGCAAAAAGAGGACAATGGAGACGATGATTTTTTCACAATCAAAGTCCCCGTTGGACAAAACGAGGTTGATTTAACCGAAACCGTGCGGCAACTGGTTATACTCCAGGAACCCATGATCCCCGTAAAAGAGGGTTAACGGTAGCGGAAAACAAAAAGGAGAACTTATGGCAGTTCCTAAAAGAAAAACAACAACCGCCAGGCGCAACACTCGTCGCAGTGCTTGCTATAGGCTGGAAGTTCCGGCAATGGCAAAATGCGAACAATGCGGCGCAATCAAACGCCCGCACAGAATTTGCGAATCTTGCGGCTACTACAATGGTGTTCAGCGCATAAAGGTAAAAGAAAGTGCATAATGTAAAAGTTGCACTAGATGCTATGGGCGGAGACAACGCACCAGAGCAAATTGTCAAAGGGGCAGTCTTGGCCGCAAACGCTCCAGAGCGTGATTTCGGAATTCTGCTCTGCGGCCCCAAAGATATTGTAGAAGAAGAGCTGAAAAAAAACAGCTATTCCGGCGATGCAATCACCATTATAGACGCTCCAGATATCGTTGCAATGGACGAGCCGCCCGCTCAGGTTCTAAAAACAAAACCCAAATCGGGCTTGGTAACCTGCGTTGGTCTGCAAAAGCAAGGAATTGCGCAAGCAAGCGTTAGTGCCGGAAACTCCGGCGCCATGATGGCCACTTGCCTTATGCTCCTTGGGCGCACGGCAAATGTAGCAAGGCCAGCTATCGCATGTGCCGTTCCAACTGCAAAACGCCAAGTTATCCTCCTAGACTGCGGCGCTAATGTCGATGAAAAAGCTTCTGTTTTGGTTGACTTTGCCCTCTGCGGCAGCGTTTACGCCGAAGCTGTTATGGGTTATGAAAACCCCACCGTAGGCTTGGTGAACGTGGGCGAAGAAGAAAAAAAGGGCACCGAAGTTTTGCAAGAAGCTTATCAACTATTAAAACAAGCACCGCTCAACTTTATAGGCAATGTAGAAGGCAGAGACCTTATCAAAGGAAATGCCGATGTTGCCATTGCGCCAGGCTATGCCGGCAATGTAATTTTAAAACTTATGGAAGGTTTTTACGAATTAACCAAAGAAGTATTCGGCGAAGTAGAAACCGAAAAATCCAAAGAATTCAACAGACTTTGGGATTACCGCAATCACGGCGGCGGCTTGCTCCTAGGGCTCAATGGAGTTGGCATAATAACCCACGGCAGAGCAGATTCCGTAGCTATTTACCACTCGCTATTTACTGCTTGCAGGTTTGCAAAAGCCAATGTTCCTGCGAAAATTGCGGAAAAATTGGCTGGGATCAAAGCATGAATGCAATAATAAAATCGGTAGGGGTTTATTTGCCGGAATTCATTGCCACAAACGATGTCCTAAAAGAAAAGTACAGCCTAGATACAAGCGATGATTGGATAAAAAGCCACACCGGCATAGCCGAGAGGCGCATTGTCCAAGACAATAACACATTAACAGCCGACATTGGCTACCTCGCCGCAAAAAACGCCATCGAAAGAGCCGGCATTTCGCCAAGCGAAATAAATGGAATAATAGCCGGCACAATGACTCCCGATAAACAGCTCCCCGCTCTTGCATGCTGCATTCAGGAACGCTTAGGCTGCAAGGGCTTTGCCTTTGACATTAATGCCGCCTGCGGCTTTATTCCGCCTGCCCTCAACACAGCCGCTCTTATGATTCGCTCTGGGCAAGCAAAAAACATTTTGGTTATTGGCGCAGAAATCTGCTCCAGAGTTTTAGACTGGAGCGACCGCAACACTTGCGTTCTCTTTGGCGATGGCGCAGGCGCAATGCTGCTTTCAGCAAGCGAAGAAAGCAACAGAGGCTTTGCTGGCATGGCGCTTGCCGCAGATGGAAGCTTTAGCAGCATACTCTAC
The DNA here is from genome assembly GCA_031281155.1 of Candidatus Fibrimonadaceae bacterium. Classification (GTDB taxonomy): domain Bacteria; phylum Fibrobacterota; class Fibrobacteria; order Fibrobacterales; family Fibrobacteraceae; genus Fibrimonas. The sequence continues at coordinate 503 of JAITFT010000093.1, read as the reverse complement.
TTAAACACGCTTGGGGCAGAGGCTTCTTTTTTAAGAATGGAAGGAACCTCTGTTTACAAACTTGCCGTTTCCGAGCTTGGTGCCATAACTCAACGCGCCTTGGAAAACGCAGGGCTTGGCATGGCAGATATCGATTTATTCGTGCCTCACCAAGCGAATATTCGCATAATACAATCCGTAGGCAAAAGGCTTGGGCTATCGGCAGAAAAGGTTATGATAAACGTAGATAAATACGGAAACACATCTTCTGCTTCCATTCCAATAGCGCTCTACGAAGCCGAACAGCAAGGCCGCTTAAAACCCGGAATGTTGGTAGCCATGGCAGGCATAGGTGCTGGCATGAACTGGGGCTGTGCGTTATTCCGCTGGTAAAATGCCTTTCTTTTTTTGCATTCTCAAATAATTGCCCCGCTTAAAATCGTTCCTGTGTTCTAAACAAAAACGCGGGTAAACATATTGCTTTGGGAAAACTTTAACAACAAAAGCGCTATCGCAACCATCCA
>JAITFT010000060.1 GCA_031281155.1 Candidatus Fibrimonadaceae bacterium | reverse complement strand
AGATTTAGAAAACATTCTACTAATAACTACTTGACACCAGAGGAAAAAGATTCTATATTTACATATAACAATAAATATGTGGCTTAACTAAATGTACGTTTTTTAAGGGGCACACCAATAGCATAACCAGCCACCAGCGGAAGGTCAAAAGCCATCAAGTTTTGTTTGTTCGTATGAAACATCAAGGGCAAATATAGAAAAATTTAATTCCCATGTCGCTAACCCAGCGAAAAAGAAGCGCCTAGATAAATTCTTTTTGCTTCTTCATCGTTCGCCAAGAATTGCGAAGTGCCTTCGGTTAGCACCTCGCTTTTGTACATAACGTAAGCGCGATCGGTTATGGAGAGGGTTTCTCTAACGTTGTGGTCTGTTATAAGAATTCCCATGCCCTTGGCTCTTAGCGAATTTATTATGGATTTTATATCATCTACCGCTATAGGATCTATGCCGGCAAAAGGCTCATCTAGCAAAAGGAAACCCGGCTCGCTCGCCAATGCGCGCGCTATTTCCAAGCGCCGGCGCTCGCCGCCGGAGCAGCTATGCGCTGTGGTTTTTCTTATATGCGTTATTTTAAATTCTTCAAGCAGTTGTTCCAGCCTTTCTTTTCTTTGTTTTCTATTCAGTTTTAAGGTTTCCAAAATTGCCATTATATTGCTTTCAACCGATAGCTTGCGAAAAATGGAAGCCTCCTGCGGCAGGTAGCCAATACCCAATTTTGCACGGCTATGCATAGGCAAGCCGCTTATGTCCGTTGCATCTAAAAAAACATGGCCTTTATCTGGGCGTATCAGCCCCACAATCATGTAAAAAGACGTTGTTTTGCCTGCTCCATTTGGCCCCAAAAGCCCCACAATCTCACCCCTGGAAACGCTTACAGAAACATCTCTCACAACGGTTCTTCCACCGTACGCTTTGCAAATTTTCGCAGTATTAATGGTGCTTACACTGGCAGGCATAAGGAGAATGTAGAAAAAAGTTTAATCAGTTACATAATCACCAATTCCGCATGCAAAGCACCTGCCTTTTTAATCGCCTGGAAAATTGAAATAATGTCTCGCGGCGAAACACCAAGGCTGTTCAAGGCTTGAGCCAACTGCCCAGCATTGCTGATAGCAGGCAGAACTCTGGTTTCTGATTGCGGTTCTTGAACATTTACCCGTTGGTTGTTGATTACAGTCGCTTGCCCTATAAAAGTTGGCGTTGCAGTTTGCGTATTCTCAATTTGAATAGTAATGCTTCCGTGAGAAACAGCAATTTGATCTATTTGAACATTCGCGCCGCTAACTACGGTTCCTGTTTTTTCGTTCAGAATAACGCGGGAACTTGTGTTTGGGTTGAACTCCGCCGCCTCTGCTCTCGCTATAAAAGACATATAATCGTTCCTCATTGCTTCTGGCACATTTACCAAAACGGTAGAGGCATCTTCGGCAATAGCGGTGTTTGGGAAAATTTGGTTAATAGCGTTTGCCATAGCAACTGCGCTTGTAAAATCGGGGTTCGAAAGCACCCAGCGCAAAGTTCCGGTTCTTAAATTTGCGCTTGCAACTTCTCTGTAAACAATTGCGCCATTAGGAATGCTGCCAGATAAAGCGTGCCCTTTTTTAACAGAATTGCGCCTGCCGCCAGCAGTAACGCCGCCAACGCTCACCGCACCTTGCGCTTGCGCATAATACTCGCCATCGCCTGCTTGCAACGGCGTCATCAAAAGCATTCCGCCTTCAAGCGAACGCGCATCTCCAATGCTGGAAATGTTAACGTCTATTTTCTTGCCGGGTTTAACAAAAGCAGGCAAATTAGCAGTTACCATAACTGCAGCAACGTTCCTGAGCCGCAAATTTTCAGAGCTAACCACTATGCCCATTTTCTGCAGCATATTAGCAACCGACTGAACCGTAACCTGCGAATTAGAACCATCGCCCGTGCCAGCAAGCCCAATTACAAGCCCATAGCCAACCAACTGCTGCTCAGACACTCCTGCCAAGGTAGCTACATCCTTAACCCTTGCTGCGTTCGCATTAGCAACCAATATGGCTAATGCAATGCAAACCGCAGCGGCCAATTCAAGCCAGCCTACCTTAAAACGTTTTTTTTCTTCTTCAACTCGCATACTTAACTCCTTTGTTGCTTGTTGTGGTAATTAAAAAATCCAATTAAAAAACCTTGTTAGCACGCCGGGTTTTTCGGCATCTGAATTTGTGCCGCTTCCGGAATACTTTATCACAGCTTCTGCTATTTTGTAACTATATACTGTGTTATCGGGGTTAATATCATCTGCTCTTATTGTGCCGCTAACTTCTAAAATTTCTTCTTCGCTATTTATCGCAACCAGCTTTGAGCCTTCTATAAGAAGATTGCCGTTATCTAAAACTTCTGTTATGCGGGCGGTAACAGTCGCTCTCAATTCGCCATTGCGAGCGGTTGCTCCTTTGCCGTTGTAATTGATATTAGCTTTGCTATTAATGCCGAAATTTGGCAACCAGCCAAAGAGCTTTCCCGAGGATTTTTCCTGCCCAATTTCTATGCCATTTTTTTTCTCGGTTTCCGTGCGGGTATCGCTACCGGCTTTTGCCGCTTCCAAAACCAGAACAGTTACCACGTCGCCGGCTTTTTTGCCTTTTTTATCTGTGTAAAGATTGTTCCCGTAAAGAGACATGGGAGCAGAAAATGCAGACACGGCAAAAACCAACAAAAACAAACTATACTTCATATTACGACCTCTCGCAAAAACTATGCCAACTTACTTTTCGGCATTTTTTGGTTTTTTCTTTAATTTTGATAACAACTGTTTACGTCATTCGCATTTTCGTTTACTATCATGCCTTGCCATGGTAAAAATAGACCCTCCAGACAACTTTGTTCACGCTATTCGGCATTTTTTATGCGAAGAACGCAAAAAACGCAACCTCAGCCAGTTTGAACTTGCCTGGAAAAGCGGGTTATCCAGGCAATGCGTATCATTTTTTGAGAGCGGTCGCCGAACTCCAACATTTTTTTCCCTGCTTGCTCTAGCAAGAGGCCTTGATATGCCAGCAATGAAATTTATGTCCATGCTAATAAATAAAGTAGAATATTATGAGCACCGCAACGGCTTAAATATGGTTGCAGACGGAAAAAAGCCTGAATGGAAGGCTTAAATCCTTGTTTTTTTAAGTTTTTTACAAAAAATTATTAAAAAATCACCTTTTTTGAAAAAAAAAATGTATATTGTTGGAAAACGGAGTTCTTTCAATATGTTGAACCGCTTAAATTTGCTATTTATTGCTTTTGCTATTTTGTTGCTAAGCGCCTGCGCAGGCTCAAAAGGCAGTTCCAGATCTTTTTCCGGCGACGATCACGACGGTGGCGGCGGCCCCGTTGTCAGAGCCAACGAGCTTAAAGAAGCCCGGGATGAAGCTGTTAACCTAACAGAGGAAAACCACAAAATGGCGAGAGAAATCTTTGAGCTTAAAAACAGGCTCGGCTTGCCAACAGATGAGTGATATTTTCCTCGTTTTCGCTTGACAATTCCTCAAAATATTTCTATATTTGTTTCCAAACAAAAAACACTGGCTGTGTTTTAGCATCCCAGGTGGTTGCCTTATATAGGCAGCTCGGGTGTATAAGCAGCCGGGAAGAACAACCGAATGGAGTAAAATATGGCGAATTTGCCTTCTATCGAAGACCTGCTTGCTGCAGGCTCACACTTTGGGCACCAGACCAGGCGCTGGAACCCCAAAATGAAACCCTACATTTTAACCGAAAAGAACAGCATCCACGTGCTGAACTTGGATAAAACGCGCGCTGCTCTAGAAGAAGCCGGCAAAGCCATTGCCCGGATTTCCAGCAATAACCGCACCGTTCTTTTCGTTGGCACCAAACCCACTGCTCGCAAGGCCGTGGAACAGGCCGCAACAAAATGCAACCACTTCTACGTTACCAACCGCTGGCTGGGCGGAATGCTTACCAATTTCCAAACGGTTCGCAAATCCATAAAGCAAATCGATAGAATCGACGATATGGAAGCACAGGGCGTTTTCAAGCAAATGAGTAAAAAAGAAGCTCTAGACAAAAACCGCGAACGCTCAAAGCTTTTGAATGTTTTTGCCGGCATAAGAGAAATGCACCAGCTGCCCGGCGTTATTATAATAGCCGATTTAAACCACGAACACATAGCAGTCGCCGAAGCTCGCCGCCTCCGCATCCCCATAATCGGAATTTGCGACACAAACGTAAACCCCGAATTAGTTCAATACCCAATTCCAGCTAACGACGATGCCCTCCGCTCCGTTTCGCTCATTATGGACTATTTGGCATCGAACGTTGTTTCACGCCAAGACGCTGCCACACTAAACAACAAACCAACTAAAGAAGCAGAAAAACCTGCTGAGGAGAAAGCATAATGGCAATTACCGCACAACTCGTAAATTCCCTGCGCATGCAAACTGGCATAGGCATGATGAAATGCAAAGAAGCCCTAATAGCCTGCGATGGCGACATTGAAAAGGCCATAGAGCACCTGCGCAAGCAAGGTGCAGCCGTTGCCGCAAAACGCGCAGACAGAGCCGCAAAAGAAGGCGCAATATTCGTTGGCTTGGCAGAAGGCAAAACCTACGCATTCGAGCTAACCTGCGAAACAGAACCCGTTTCCAAATGCGACGATTTCAGAAATTTGGGCACAGACATTGCAAATGCTATAATCAAAAGCAATGCTGTTACCGTAGAAGAAGCTATGAAAGCTTCTGTAGGCACCCTAACCGTTGCAGACCGCTTAGACGAAGTTTTAGCGAAAATCGGTGAAAAAATGGAGCTTCGCAGAATATCTGTTTTGCCGGTAGCTGCAAACGAAGCAGTTGCTTTTTATTCCCACATGGGCGGTAAAATAGGCTCTGTTGTAAAACTCGCTTACGAAGGCGAGCCAAAAGGCGGCAAAGAGGCCGTTCAGGCCGTAGCAAAAACCATCGCTTTGCACATTACCGCCTCTAATCCTTCCGCTATGGACGAAAGCGGTTTGCCGCCCGAACTCATAGAAAAGGAAAGAGAGATTGCAAAAGAGCAGATAATCAACGAAGGCAAAACCAAACCCGATTTCCTAGATCGCGCAGTTGATGGCCGCGTTAACAAAGCTTTAAAGCAACTATGCCTGCTAGGCCAGGAATTCTACAGCGATCCCAAAAAAACCGTTACCAGCGTTTTGGAAGAAGAGCAAAAGAATCTCGGCCTTTCAAAACTTTGCGTTTCGCAGTTTATAAGGTTCGAAAAAGGGAAGTAGTTTTTTCTATGTTGCGGTTAGTCAGCTTAAACCCTGAGCCGCCGCTTTTCCGAAAAAAACGCTAAAATCCGTCAACAGTTGTTATCAAAATGAGGGGGGGCTGTATTTTTCGCCGCTTAATTACGTCTAACTAGTAAAAACAAAAAACTGGAGGACCATATTATGGTTGCAAAAAACACAGACAGAAGCTCGCCGGCTCGCTCGCTAGGCTACTTCGCCGACTTGAAAGTCGATATGCCTTTCAAAAAAACATTCGCGAACGAAAACGAAAAAGAGCCGCTGATCGTGATGCTCAACGTATTCCTGGCAAAGAAGCTGGCACACCCGATAGTGGACGTGGATATCAAAAACCCGTACGTGGCAGGCCAGACCGTGGAAAGCAGAGACTCCGTATTCGACATACGCTGCGAAGACTCCCAGGGGAACAGGTTCATAGTGGAAGTGCAGATAGGAAAGCAGGCCTATTTCATCAAGAGGGTGCTTTTCTACGCATGCATGGCTATTGCCGACAGCGGCAAGAAAGGAGACTGGGATTTCAATTACCCTCCCGTTTACACCCTTAGCTTCCTCAGCTTCGACCTTGACTTCGGAAACGATGATATTGTCCAGCACCTTTCCCTTTCCAACGACAGCTACCCTGAAATCCGTTACAATTACATCAACATGGTATTTGTGCGATTAACCAAATTTAGCAAGAGTTTGGATGAATGCGAGAGCCTTGAGGACAAGCTTATTTTCTCCCTGTGCCACGCCCACGAGCTGAAGGAGAAGCCCGAGCAGTTCGATGAAAGCGTGTTTGACAAGATTTTCGGCATTGCGAGAATTTCTACCTTTTCCCTTGATGAGCGAACATACTACGAGGCATCCATGAAGAACGAGCGAGACAGATACGCTGCGCTTAAGTGCGCTAGGGAAGAGGGCAGGAAAGATGGCATCGGCATTGGTCGGCAGGAAGGTCGGCAAGAGGGCCGACAGGAAGGCCGGCAAGAGCTACTCACCCTTTGGGAGAGCGGCGTGCCGCTACCCGAAGCCAAGCGGCAGCTGGGCTTGTAAAATTTCTACCTTATTCCCCAAACGCCGCTTTTCGCCAACACACCCGCTTCGCCCTCCGGGCGTTCCGAGCTTCCCCCGGAAGCTCTCCTAGAGCTTCTGCTAGAGGCTCCCCAGCATGGGTGTTTTTTGCTCATGTCTAGACCGGCAGTCGATGTTTTAAAAATGCACCCCCCCCCCTAGCGAACGAGCTAGCGAGTTTGCGGAGAATCTTTGGATTTGCCGCCAAGTTAACTGCATTATTCAATCACCGCCACTATCAGAATCTACAAAATTTAAGGTATGTTGCCACAATTACAAATCTGCCCATTTACAAAAACTTTATCAAGTCTGTGGCTATCCTTATTCAAAATTTTTTAAGCGCGGGTTTCTTCGCGCAAACAAATTTCAAGCAATGCCGCTTGGAAATAACCCCCAAAGAGGAGAGGTATAAGATGGATATCACTAAGATAATCATAGCTGACAATCAAAATGATTGGAAAAACAAAAGCGGAACAGGTTCTAGAACTTGTAGTTGCGGTTCGTGGCAAGCACATTGGGAAAACTTTAGCAAAAGAAGAAGAAGTTTTGCTCTCCAAAAATGTTCAGTGCTGGGATGTTCAAAGCCAGCAGAGCATGGTGCACATATATTTCGGGCAGAAGATGGTATGACTGAATGGATTGCTCCTCTTTGTGCTGAATGTAATAGCCATAGCAATACCGAAGCTTTTCCTTTAAAAATAGGAACTGCTTTAGTTAGTGCCAATAAAAAAGAAACTTGCGGATAATAAACAACGGAGCTTCACATGAATAAAGTCCTAGCAATCTTGCTTCTTCCCGCCCTCCTTTTCGCTCAAGCCGTGTGGGATGGCACAGCCAATACCGCTTGGTATAACGCAACCGATACGGAGTTTACCATAACCACCGCCGAGCAATTGGCGGGGCTTAGGCAGCTTGTGAACAATGGGACTGATAACTTTAATGGCAAAACCATTAGGCTCGGCGCTGACATTATGCTCAATGACACAATAAATTGGCTAAATTGGGCAACAAGCGCACCCGCTAGAACTTGGACCGCAATAGGAACTGGCAATAGCCCATTTCGTGGAACCTTTGACGGCGATGGCCATGTTGTTAGCGGGGTTTACATAAATAATAATTCAAATTTCCACCAAGGCTTGTTCGGATACGTGTCTAGTGGCACAATAAGAAATATCGGGGTAGTCGCTTCGTATATCAGAGGAGGCAGCTACGTCGGCGGCTTGGTGGGGCGGGCAGATAACACCACCATCACCAACAGCTACGCCACGGGGAACGTGGAAGGAGACAGCAACGTCGGCGGCCTGGTGGGGTGGGCGGGCGGCACCATCATCAACAGCTACGCAACGGGGAACGTGGTAGGATACGAGCGGGTCGGCGGCTTGGTGGGCAGCGGTAGCGGCACAATCACCCACAGCTACGCCACGGGGAATGTGGAGGGAAGCAACCACGTCGGCGGCTTTGCAGGGAGCAGCAGCGGCACAGTCACCAACAGCTATGCCACAGGGAATGTAGCGGGAAGCGGTAACCGCATTGGCGGCTTTGCAGGGAGCAGCAGCGGCACAGTCACCAACAGCTATGCCACAGGAAATGTAGCGGGAAGCGGTAACGGCATTGGCGGCTTGGTGGGAAACAACAGCAGCAGCGGCAGCATCACCAGCAGCTACTATAATCGCCAAACAAGCGGGCAAAGCGACATCGGCAGAGGGGAAGGCAAAACAACTGCACAAATGCAAAACAAAAACACCTATATCGGCTGGAATTTTGAAGGCATTTGGCATATAGACCCACTCTTCAACAACGGCTTCCCCTACCTCCAATGGCAAAACGAACTGAGAGACGCAGAGATAGAACCGGCGATAGAGCCGCAGCTATACACGGGCTTCCCAATAAACCCAAAAACCGAAAAAGTAACCCTAAACGGAAAGGAGCTGACAGAAGGCGAAGACTTCGAATACCGCTACGGGCAAAACATACATGTGGCTACGGGAGGAATAATTTACATAGTCGGAAAAAAATACTTCGGCTCAAAAGCAGTAGAATTCATAATAAAACCGGCAAGGATAATAGACATCTCGTGGTTCCCAAAATGCGGAGCCATATTCACCTACAACGGAGAACCCCAAAACCCCGAACCCTTCGCAATGGGGCTAGACGGAAAAACCTACGAACTGGAAGTCGAGGGAGCGCAGATAAACACAAGCATAGGGCTCGTGGCGATGGCGAAACTGAAAACAGCCGAAGAAGACGTAATCCTGCAAAACAGCTCATGCCTCTACGCCATAGAGCCACAAGAACTGCAGGTATCTTGGGCAGGCCCCCGCGAATTCACCTACAACAAAATGAACCAGCACCCCACGCCCAGCATAAGCGAGCTCCCAAGCGACCTCAGCGAGAGCGACTTCATCTTCGGCGGCTACGGCTCCGTAGCAGACGAATACAGAGGCAGCAAAGCACCCTACTACATAATAAACCCCGCCGACCCTGTCAAAGCCGGCAACTACACCCTGCTCAACAACCGGGCCGACTACGTCATCCACAAAAGGCCTCTTCGGCCCTACTTCTCCGCCTCCCTCCCCGACTTCGAAACCAACGCCGCTGCCGACACTCTCTGGGTCCCCAGCGAAATCTTCTCCGAGCCCTCCCTTCTCGAAGAAACCCTATCCAAAATCATATCCTACTCCGGCTTCGCCACCAACACCGAAACCAACGAAAGCGACAACGCCGAAAACTCCCTAAGCGGCACCCC
>JAITFT010000188.1 GCA_031281155.1 Candidatus Fibrimonadaceae bacterium | reverse complement strand
GAATTTCCTGCACTGCCACATCTTTATTCAAAAGCTCGCTAAGAAACCCGGAAAGTATGCCAAAATTGGCAGGGTCTCTAAGGACCGTTTTTGCGGCCCAGTCAAAAGATATCAATGTATGCTCTTGTGCCATAAAGGAAAATTTAGAAAATTAACCAGAGCAATGTTTATGGGACAACAGTAGAAATTTCTACATTACGCTCGTGCGTTTAACTCTTTACATAATCTTAATGCTGGCAGTAGCGGCTTTTGCTCAAGTTGACTTGGTTAGGCAACAGGCCGAGATTAATAGCGCAAGGGCAGATTTGGAGGAGGCAAGGCAGGCCCGTGATATGATTGTGGCGAAGAGGTGGCAGGAAAAAGCAAAACAGAATGAAGAAAGGGAGCGCATGAACCAGCAATTGGAGAGCCGCAGGGAAAAAACTGAGGCGATTTTCTCTGAGCGTTCCAGATTATTCGAAGAGTTGCGAATTGCAAGGGAAGCCCTGGATTTTGCAAACGAAGACTCAGAAAAGGCGCGGGCATCTTTTTTCTCAGTGTTTCCAGACCAAGGCAGATTGCAAGATTTGAAAAGCATTAACAAAGGGCCTATGTCATTTGCAGTTCCGGAAACTTCTATATCAAAAGACTCACCTTTGCAAGCTGCAGAAATTCTTTTTTCAATTGCCAAAAGGAACATTGAATACAATACCGAAATAGAAATGAGCGATTCGCTCGTTCGCCTGGGTGGGCTTGGCATGGTAAAAGCAGACCTTGCCTCCGAAGATTCCGTGCTTTTTGTTTACATAGATCCTCTTTTGAACTCCAGTTCTCTGGCAGAAATTTCCCGCAGGGCGGAGAAAACATTATCTGAAAAATTCCAGAAACTTATGCAAGACGGCGGAATTTTGATGTACCCAATTCTTGCTATGCTGATAGTAGCTTTGATTTTAATTGCTGAGAGAATTTTCGTTCTGTTTTGGTGTGGGAGACGCTACGAAAGGGAAGTCAAAGAGACAATTCTTGCCCCGGAAATTAAAACAAGGGAAGAAGCAGAAAAGAAAACAGAGGCATTGTTTGCAAAAATTGTTTCTCGTTTGGAAAGCAGGCTTTCGGCGATATCTGTTTTAGGCACAACTGCGCCATTAGTTGGGCTTTTGGGAACCGTTATGGGAATGATAGAGCTTTTTGAAGTGATAACCCTGCATGGCACGGCAGACCCAAAGCTTTTAGCAGGCGGAATTTCCATAGCGTTGGTAACTACAAAAGCGGGGCTTTCCGTTGCAATTCCAGTGCATTTGCTGCACACATGGATTGCAGGCAGAGTGGAAAAAAAGATAAACAAAATGGACCATGCGGCAATGGTGCTAGTGAATGAAAGGTTTTTAAAACCATGCATTACACAAACATAGAAGTTTTAGGCGCTTGTGCCAATAATTTAAAAAACATAAATGCTTCTTTTCCGCTTGGAAAAATCACGGCTGTTTGCGGCCCCTCCGGCTGCGGGAAATCCAGCCTTGTTTTAGACGTGCTGCATGCAGAAAGCCGCCGCCGTTATTTGGAAACTTTAGGAAGCTCCGCCATTGCCATGCTCGGCGGGCCAAAATATGTACCGGTAAAAGCTATTCACAATTTAAGACCCAGCATAGCGTTAGAATGCGGAGATAAAATAATATCCAAAAAAGCAACGGTTTCAAGCCTTGCAGAAATTGCCCCTATGCTCAGAATTTTATTCGCAGAGTGCGCAAATCCGGTTTGCCCGGAATGCGGAGCGGAAATGAAATCGCTAACTCCGCAATTTATGGCAAAAAAATTGGCAGGCATAAAAGAAGGAACGAAATTGCAAATTCTGGCGCCTGTGAATGCCGCCAACAGAACTTTGAGAGAACTTGCGAAAATTTACCTGGCGCAAGGCTTTGTTCAAGCGATTTCAGATGGCAAAGCCATCTCGCTGGATTTTCTGAGCACGAATATGGAAAATTTTATTCCGCAAGAATTTTACTTGGTCATAGATAGAATAATAACAAAAGAAAATATGCGCACAAGACTTTTGGAAGCCATTGATTCGACTTTGAGAATTAGCGAAAATTTGGTTCTTGCAGAATTTGAAAAACAAAAACTGTTCCTATCCACAATTCCTCGTTGCGAAACACACGGTTGCACAGCGGAACCCTTGAATGAGCGGCACTTCTCGCCTTGGAGCGTTCGCGGGCAATGCCCGGAATGCAAGGGAAATGGCTTGGGCTGCCCGGTTTGCAAAGGCTTTCAGCTGAAAAAAGAGCCATTGCAAAGCAAATGGCAAAAATTTTCCTGGCTTGCCCTGCATTCCAAAACATTGCTGGAGTTAAACGAGGAACTGCCTGCTTATTTGGAACAAATTCCAGAAAGGCTAAAAATCACGCTTTTAGATATTCCGCTTAAAATCTCAATTTTATGCGAACTTGGGCTTGGGCATTTAAGCCTTGGCCGCTTGGCAGAAACTCTTAGCAGCGGCGAAGCCCAAAGAGTGCGGCTTGCTGCCCTCTGCACCGGTCACTTAAACGGCATCCTTCTCTGCCTCGACGAACCCGCCAGCGGCTTGCACGAGCTTGACGTTGAAAAACTATGGAAAGCCCTCCTCCAACTAAAATCAAGAGGCAATACCCTGGTTTTGATAGAACACCACCCAACAATCATAAACCGTGCCGATTGCGTAATAGAAATGGGACCAGAAGCAGGGGAGTATGGGGGTGAAATTGTGAATGCGGTAACACCTGTGCAACGTGAAAGGTTCATGCAAAGCGCCGGTGCAAGGGCAAGGCTCGCCTTGCCTCTACAGTTGCAGATAAAAAACGCCAATATCAATAATCTCAAAAATTTTAATGTTAAAATTCCTGTAAACGCCATGACTGTTATTTCCGGGGTTAGCGGGTCGGGGAAGAGTTCGCTTTTGTGGGGAGTTATTGAGCCTTTGACTTCTTATGCGTTGGGGAAGGGAGAAAAGCCGCCTGTTGAGCGTGGGGTGTTGGAAAATTTGCCGGGAATAGATGCGGTTTTGGCGGCAAGAACGGGCAGGGCTTTTGCACAAAAACGAAGCACTATAGCGACAGCCATTGATATTATGCAAGTTTTTAAAAATCTTTTTGCGAGCCTGCCAGAAAGCAAAGTTCGCGGTTATATGGCGGCAAAATTCGGCACAGATAAGCCGGGCGGTCGCTGTGAAACGTGCAAAGGCGACGGTTTTTTGCTAGACCCTAGCGGTTACGAAGAAAGCGAGTGTCCAATTTGCCAAGGTAAAAGATATAGAGACGAGGTTTTGGAAATTCGCTTTAAGCTAATGTCCATAGCTGATGTTTTGGAATTATCTGTTTCAAAGGCTTTGGAGATTTTTGCGAATTTTGAAAAATTAACTTCTAAATTAAAGCCGCTTGCAGAAACAGGTCTGCATTATTTGCGGCTTGGGCAACCAACAACGCATTTAAGCGGCGGCGAGCTGCAGCGCTTGAGACTTGCGCAAGATTTAGCAAAAGCCAAGCAACCCCGCACGCTTTATCTGCTCGATGAACCAGCAAGAGGCCTTTCGCCTAAAGATATTGCCTTGCTTTTGGATTTGCTAAAAGGCTTAGCTCAAAAAGGCCACACCGTTATTGCCATTGAGCATAACATTATGTTCAGAAATCACGCAGATTATATTTTGGAGTTGTAGTAAACCGAAATATTTTTGAGGATTAGTGAACAGCCTGTGCTGCTAGGTAATGCGCTCGCTAAAGTCTCACATTACCCGCGTTTTCTGATTAAAATATAGAAAAATATTTTTTTGGCAATAGTTTTTTCTGCCCGTTTTCGTCGAAACCGGGTTTGCGCAGTTTATTTTTTATGCGGGTTCGCCGCAGATGCCATGCTTTTTTGCTCAGGCCGCTATGTCGGAGCCGACAGGGCAACCCTGCCTCCTCTGTAAGGTTCACGGAAGGAACAAGGCCTGCGAAGGAAGCCAGCTGCCTGCTGCTTGGCGCGTCCATGCCCTTGGTGCAAAAGAGCATTTGCGCGGCGGTTAAATCGCCAATGCCTGTTATGCTTTGGAGAAGGCGGAACTGCTTAGGGTAAATCTCTTTTGCCAATGACAAAACAACGAAGCTAGGGGAATAGGCTCATTATCCAAATTTCTACATTTCCCCCATGCCCATTTTTATTTTTTCAATTTTGTTTTGCATCGCTCTTGCTTTTGCAAATACAACAGCGGCGGATTCTGTAGCTAAGCCTGCTAGCAAGGTTGCAGCCTGGATAAGCCTAAGCGGCGATGTTGACCTTGGCATGAAAGATTACGCCAACAGAGCCATCGCAGAAGCAGTGGCGAAGAAACCAGACTTAATTGTATTTGAAATCAACACCTTTGGTGGCAGGCTCGATGCCGCTTTTGATATTGTAGATACTATGACAGCTTTGAGAATACCAACTGTTTCGTTGGTGCAAAAAAAAGCCATAAGCGCAGGGGCTTTGATTGCTCTTTCCAGCGATAAACTCTATATGCTTCCGAGCACCACCATTGGCGATTGCGCACCTATTGTGCAAAGCTCAGATGGGCAACCGCAGATTGTTGGCGAGAAAATCCAATCTCCCTTGCGCGCAAAATTCCGCAGCTTGGCAGAGCGAAACGGGTATCCGAGTTTGTTGTCAGAGGCTTTTGTTAGCCCAGATTTAGGCGTTATGGAACTCTCAAATGCAGATACCACCATTCATGTGAATATCGCAGAGTACGATAATATGTCAGAAGAAGAGTTGAAAAAGTGGACTAGCAAAAAAACTCTGGTTAGAAAAGGCGAGCTTTTAACCATGACAAATGAAGAAGCTATGCGTTTGAATTTTTCGCAGGGAACACCGAGTAATATAGAGGAATTTAAAAAGGAGCTTGGCATAACTCGTGTTGAAGTAATTAAAATTTCCTGGGCTGAAAACCTCGCAAGGTTTATAGGTTCCATATCTGGCATTTTAATGATACTCGGTTTTGGCGCGCTTTACGTTGAATTTAAAACGCCTGGTTTCGGGGTGTTTGGGATTTTAGGAATCACGCTTTTGGCAACTGTGTTTTTGGGGCAATACGTTAGCAGCCTGCACGATAAACTGCCCGCAATTTTACTCTGTTTTGGCGTTATTTTTATGCTGCTTGAAATTTTTGTTCTGCCCGGAATGCTTATTTGCGGGGGAATTAGCGTAATATGTTTTATAGCGGCACTTGCCATGTCTTTCGATGTTTCAAGTTTGCCTGTATTTGCTCCAGAAATCGGTTCGCTCGCAAATTGGCAATATGGCTTGGTGTATATAATGGCGTGCGCTGTGCTGGCCCTGTCTTTGCCCATTTTAGCTACTAAATATTTGCTCCCCGTATTGCCGGATTATTTCACTCCAATAAATAAAACCGATTTATCCACAGCATATTCACCCGTTGAAGAAGCTGTTGAAGAAATAAAAAAAGGCGATACAGGCGTAGCCTTAACAGATTTGCGCCCTAGCGGCCATGCAAGGTTTGGCGATAGAATGTTCGATGCTCAGTCTAGGAGCGATTATATAGGTGCGGGTTCTCAGGTTAAGGTTGAATTTGTGGAGGCAGGCAAAGTTTGGGTTTCTGTTTTCCAGCCAACCGATATATCTGCAGCCCAGTCTGCAACAGCAGATTATTTTTCCAAAACCGTGTAGAACTGGCTGCCGGCGCGCCTAACTAATAATAACATTGTTTTGGTATTTTCTCCAAAAGCAGAGTTAAAATCTTTAAGGCTTGCCATCGCTTTATTGTTCGCAATCAAAATTATATCGCCTCTTCTTATGCCGGCTTTTTCTGCAGCAGATTTTTCAGCAACAGAAACTACAATAACACCAGCAGAATTTTCCGCAAGCCCTGCTTCTTTCTTTTGGGCTTGCGTAAGCTCCGCCGCTTGAACTCCCCATTCATTCTTGCCGCTCTCCTTTTCATCTTTTGAACCGGGCATTGTTCCAGCAAGATTGTTTTCGTCTCTCAAAGCGATATTTATTTTTAGTTTCAATGCTTTTCCATTGCGCAAAATTTCAAAATCGGCGGTTCCTCCAGGGCGAAGCGTGGCAACAGTGTTTCTTAAATCGTTTGCGTCTTCTATTGCTTTTCCATTTATGGAACGAACTATATCACCGGTTTTTATTCCGCCTTTTTCTGCAGGAGAATTTTCAAAAACTTCGTTGATTAATGCTCCCTTTGCAGGCTTTAAATTCAAAGCTTTTGCAATGCTTGGATTCAAGTCTTGAATGCTAACGCCAAGCCAGCCGCGGCTAACTTTGCCTTCTGTCAGCAAATCGCTCATTATATTGCTTGCCAAATTCACCGGTATTGCAAAACCAATTCCTTGAAAGCCACCGCTTCTGCTTAGAATTGCCGTGTTAATGCCTATCAATTCCCCAGACAAATTGAATAAACCGCCACCGGAATTTCCGGGATTTATTGCTGCATCGGTTTGTATAAAATTTTCATAGCTGGTTATGCCACGCCCATGAACGCCTTTTGCAGACACAATCCCTTTTGTAACTGTTTGCGAAAGCCCGTGAGGGTTCCCAATGGCAATAACCCATTCGCCAACTCGCAAGGCATCGGAATTTCCGAGATCTGCTACTGGCAGGTCTTTTACATCGCCTTCGATTTGAATTAGGGCAATGTCTGTAAGCGAGTCTGTGCCTAAAACTTTCGCTTTGAATTCTCTTTTATCGGAGAGCGTTATGGTTATTTGATCTGCGTTGGCGACCACGTGATTGTTGGTTAAAATTTGCCCCGATGAGCTAACGATAACACCTGAGCCTAAGCCCTGTTGTTTCCTTTCCCTTGGCTTTTGCTGCTGCCTTGGCGGACCAAAGTTAAAAAATTTGTCAAAAAAGTCATCTCCGAAAAAACCGCCGAAATCATTTATTTTAACCGTTGCCTCGGTTTGAATGCTAACAATAGTGGGTATAAGCTTTTCTGCCAAATCTGCTAATTCATAGCGAAACACCTCAAGCTGCGGCGTAGCCGCGCGCGGTGTTTGCGGGATTTGTATCTGCTCTGCTTTTGCGGGCGCATTGCTAGAAGAGCTTGTAGTTGCGCTGCCTTGGGAACATGCAAACAGAATTGTCCCAACAATGGCTAAATAAATTGGCGATATATTCATGGGAGGGAATGTAGAAAAAAGCCAATCAGCATTTTCTACATTATATCTTATGGTAAACGACCCTCAAACCCAGGCTCAAGCTGCGCAGCAGTATGACATTCACGACTTGCTCACCCAAATGGTAGGAGCCGGCGCCTCTGACTTGCACTTAACAGTTGGAGTTCCCCCTCTGATACGCTTGCACGGCAAGCTGCAACCTGTAGGTGAGGAAAAGCTGACTCCCAAAGAAACAATGCGAATGACTTACAGCTTAATGAACGAAATGCAGAAAAAATCCTATGAGCAAAACAAAGAATGCGATTTTTCGTTTGGCATAGCAAGCCTCGCAAGATTCCGCGCAAATGCTTATCTGCAAAGAGGTAATGTGGGCTTGGCACTTCGCGTGATTCCAGTTAAAATCAAAACATTCGATGAGCTTGGGCTGCCAAGAATATTGGTGGAATTCACAAAACGCCCATCTGGCCTGGTGCTGGTAACCGGAGCTACCGGTAGCGGTAAGTCAACAACCCTCGCCGCCATGATAGACAAAATAAACAAAGAACGCCACGAACATATAATAACCATAGAAGACCCAATAGAATTTTTGCATAACCATCAAAATTGCATGATAAACCAACGCGAAGTAGGCAACGACACCACCAGCTTTGCGCAAGCGCTTAAAATGGCACTGCGTCAAGATCCAGACGTTGTGCTCATAGGTGAAATGCGCGACACAGAAACAATGCGCGCCGCACTCACAATATCAGAAACCGGTCACTTGGCGTTCGCAACCTTGCACACCAACTCAACCGTTCAAACCATAAACCGTATAATAGACGCATTCCCAAAAGGCGAACAAGAAACAATCAGAACGCAGCTCTCTTTTGTGCTGCAAGGCGTAATCTGCCAAACTTTGCTCCCAAAACTCGGCGGCGGCAGAGTTATGGCTTACGAAATAATGAACGTACAACCCTCCATAAGAGCCTTAATTAGAGATGATAAAGTACATCAAATAGAATCCATGATAGAAATAGGCCAAAAATTTGGAATGAATACCATGAATATGAGGCTAGCAGATTTAGTAATGTCCAGGCAAATCGATCGCCTTGCGGCAATGCAAAAATCCAGCAATCCCGAAAATTTGGAAAAATTATTGATAGAAAGGGAATTGAAAAGAGGCTCGTAAAATATGCCAATTTACATATACAGATCAGTTTCCGCCACTGGCGCAGACATCAACGGACAGTTGGAAGCAAAGAGCATTGAAGAAGCTCGCGCAATGCTCATACGCAGGCATCTAACAATACAAAGCATCAAGAAAAAACCAACTGAAATAAGGTTGCCCACTTTAGGCTCTGGAATAAAATCAAGCGAGATTGCTCGTTTCACGCGCCAATTCTCTGCCATGACTTCAGCGGGTTTGCCAATAATTCAGTGTCTTTCCATTCTGGAAGAACAAGCGGCAAACCCAACGCTTAAAGAAGTCATAAACAAGGTTTCAAAGTCCATCAACGGAGGTTCCACCCTTGCAGATGCACTGGCTTTGCACCCCAAGGTATTCGACAGGCTATATGTACACATGGTAGCAGCAGGCGAAGCAGGCGGTATTTTGGAAGGCATTCTGCTAAGGCTTGCGGAGTACCAAGAAGCCAACGAAAGATTAAAACGAAAAGTCAAAAAAGCAATGACCTACCCTGCCATAGTAGCCTTTGTTGCCGTAGCTGTGGTTATAATAATGCTCACATTCGTTATTCCGCAATTTGTCGCTATATTCAGAGATGCAGAAATTGACCTTCCCTGGCCAACAAGAGTGGTTATGGGATTATCCGATACCATAAGAGAATACGCTTTGGTCTGGGTAGGCCTCTTGTTAGCAACCATAGTTGGCTTTTTGTATTTAATGAAAATACCAAAGTTCAGGCTTTTGTTCGATACCTACCTGCTTAGAGCTCCATTGTTCGGAGACTTGGAAACAAAATCATCTATAGCACGCTTTGGCCGCACGCTCGGTACTCTTTTGAATGCTGGTGTTCCAATTACAGATGCTTTAACAGTAACAGCAAGAACCGCCGGCAACACCCGCGTTGAGCAGGCAATAATGTTTATACAACGCTCAATAACCGGCGGTAAACCTATTGCAGAGCCAATGGTTGAAGCAAAAATTTTCCCGCCCATGGTTGTGCAAATGACAGCTGTGGGTGAAAGAACCGGTGGCCTTGGCAGCATGCTTATAAAAGTTGCAGATTTTTTTGATGAAGAAGTAGATGCTGCGGTAGACACTCTT